>QEVN01000068.1 GCA_003576795.1 Burkholderiales bacterium | reverse complement strand
CCGAACCTGTCCGACGCCGACTGGCTGTACGGCGGCGACCCCGACACGATCAAGACGACGATCACGCAGGGCCGCAACGGCGTCATGCCGCCGATGGCCGCGGCGCTCGGCACCGCCGACGACGTGAAGAACGTCGCGAACCACGTGCTGTCGCTGTCGGGCAGCCGGCACGACGCGGCCGCCGCCGCCGCGGGACGCGAGAAGTTCGCCGTCTGCGCGGCCTGCCACGGCGAGACCGCCACCGGCAACCCGGCGCTCGGTGCGCCGAACCTCACCGACAAGACGTGGCTCTACGGCGGCAGCCTCGCGACGATCGTCGAGACGATCGAGCACGGGCGCAGCAACCAGATGCCGGCCTTCGGCCAGATGCTCTCGGAAGGCAAGATCCATCTGCTGACCGCCTACGTCTGGAGCCTGTCGAACGGCTCGGCCGATCGCGCAACCGCGGGCGCGGCGGCGAAGACGAATTGAGCGCAGCCCCGCCGCCGGCCTCGGGCGCGCCCCCTTCGGCGGCCGACACCGAGGTCGCGCTGTACGAGGTCCGCCGCAAGGTCTATCCGCGCTCGGTCACCGGCTGGTACGCGCGCTGGCGCTGGGCGCTCGTCTGGTTCACGCAGCTCGTCTTCTACGGGCTGCCGTGGCTGTCGTGGGGCAGTCGCCCGGCGGTGCTCTTCGATCTCGAGGCGCGCCGCTTCTACCTGTTCGGACTCGTCCTGTATCCGCAGGACTTCATCTACCTGACGGCGCTGCTCGTCATCTCGGCGCTGGGCCTGTTCCTGTTCACCGCGGTGGCAGGCCGGCTGTGGTGCGGCTACGCGTGCCCGCAGACGGTGTACACCGAGATCTTCATGTGGATCGAGCGGCGCATCGAGGGCGATCGCGTGGCGCGAATGAGGCTCGACCGCGCGCCGATGAGCGCGGCGAAGCTCGCGCGCAAGGCGGCCAAGCACTTCGCGTGGTTCGCCGTGGCCTTGTGGACCGGCATCACCTTCGTCGGCTACTTCACGCCGATCGACCAGCTGCTCGCCGGCATCGGCACGCTCTCGCTCGGCCCCTGGCAGAGCTTCTGGGTGCTGTTCTACGGCTTCGCCACCTGGGGCAACGCGGGCTTCATGCGCGAGCAGGTGTGCAAGTACATGTGTCCTTACGCCCGCTTCCAGAGCGTGATGTTCGACAAGGACACGATGGTCATCACCTACGACCGCGAACGCGGCGAGCCGCGCGGGGCCCGCTCGCGCAAGGCCGACCCCGCCTCGCTCGGCCTGGGCGCCTGCGTCGACTGCGACATCTGCGTGCAGGTCTGCCCCACCGGCATCGACATCCGCCAGGGCCTGCAGATCGAGTGCATCGGTTGCGCCGCCTGCATCGACGGCTGCGACCAGGTGATGGACAAGATGGGCTATCCGCGCGGGCTCATCCGCTACACGACGCAGAACGCGCTCGACAACCGGCTCGATCGTTCCGCGATCTGGCGGCGCGTGCTGCGCCCGCGGGTTCTTCTCTACGGTGCCGTGCTGCTGGCGGTTACGATCGCGGTTTTCGCCCACCTGGCGCTGCGCGCGCCGCTGAAGGCCGACGTGATGCGCGACAGCGCGCTGGGGCGAGAGGTCGAGGAAGGAATGATCGAGAACAGCTACCGCGTGCAGATCATCAACCCGAGCGAGCGCACGAGGCGCTTCCGCGTCGTGGCGAGCGGCATCGACACCGTGTTCCTCGTCGGCGAGACCGAGTTCGACGTCGAGCCTGCCGGCGTGCGGCTCGTGCCGGTGAGCGCGCGCGTCGAACCGGGCCGCGGCGCGCGGGGCAGCAATCCGATCACTTTCCGCGTCGAGGCGGTCGACGACCCGTCGGTGGCGGTCGATGCGCGCTCGACCTTCTTCGTGCCGCGCTGAGCGCAACAGGAGCGCCGGGATGCAGACGACGCTTGCCACACCCCCCTGGTACCGCCACGCGTGGCCGTGGCTGCTCGCGATCGCGCCCGCGGCGGCGCTGCTCGGCGGCCTCGTCACGCTGTGGCTCGCAGTGACCACCAGCGACTCGCTCGTCGTCGACGATTATTACCGTGAAGGACGCGCGATCAACCAGCAGCTCGCGCGCGACCGGCTCGCCGCTGCGCTCGGCCTGCGCGCCGAGTTGCGCTTCGAGCCGGCGGCGCCGGCCGGCGGCGAGCCCGCCGTGACGCTGCAGCTCGCGGCGGACCGGGGTTCCGGCTGGCCGCCCGAACTCGGGCTGCGCATCGTTCACGCCACGAGGGCAGCGCTCGATCGCGAATACCGGCTCGAACATGTAGCGGGCGGCCGCTACCGCGCCGCGGGCTCGCCGCCGCGGGAAGCCGGCCACTGGCTGGTGCAGCTCGAGGATGCGGGGCGCACCTGGCGCCTGGTCGCGCCGTCGGTCACCGGTTTCGATGCGCCGCTGAAGCTGCAAGCGGAAGCGCAATGAGCGCTGCGCCTCGCCCCGATCCGCTTCCCCCGCCCGGCGATCCGCGCGACGAGGACGCCGGCGAATCGCGCCGGCAGCGCGTCGGCTACGTCGTCATGCAGGTGCTGTGGCCGGCGTTCCTCATGGCGATCGTCGCGGAAGGGATCTTCTTCTCGATGATCGACCCGCGCGAGCTGCGGATCGTCGCCGATTGGCTGCGCGAGAGCCGCGTGGCGGCCTACACGGTGGCGTTCTTCGTCTTCTGGGCGCTGTTCGCCGCATCGAGCGGCATCACCTGGTTCCTCGCGCACGGCGTCGGCCAGGCTGCGCAGCGCGAAGGCTGAGCGGATTCCGGCGCGCGCCGGTCGGCGTCGCGCCCGTCGCGGCTTCGCGCCCGAGCCCACCGTTCAGCGCCCTTCCTCCCAGTCGCGCAGCCGTCGACGATCGCGCTTGGTCGGGCGCCCGCCCTCGATCGACCCGGCAGGCTCGGCGCTCCAGCGGCGCTGCTCGCGCTGTCGCTCGCGCCGCTCGATCGATTCGGCGCTCTCCTCGTACAAAGTCTGCGCCACCGGCGCCGGACCTCTCCGATCGCTGAGCGCGAGCACGCGCACGACGCGTTCTTCGTCGCCGATGCGCACCCGCAATTCGTCGCCCACGCGCACCGGACGAGCCGGCTTCACGCGCTGGCCGCCGACGACCACGCGGCCGCTCTCCACCGCCTGCCTGGCGAGATTGCGCGCCGAATAGAAACGCGCCGCCCACAGCCATTTGTCGATGCGGACGTCGCCCTGCGGATCCGCATCGGAAGACGACGGGCGATGCGCCGGAACGATCATTGGTAAAGCAGCGGGCTTTTCTGTATTTTAGGCCGCTTCCTGCCGCGCCTACGGAGCCCGCAGTCATGGCCGTCCCCCCGAAAGAGCGCTTCTTCGAAGATTTCCGTCCCGGCGAAGTGCTCGAGTTCGGCGACTACCTGGTCACCGAGGAGGAGATCGTCGAATTCGCGAAACGATACGATCCGCAGCCCTTTCACGTCGATCACGAAGCGGCGGACCGATCGATCTACGGCGGGCTGATCGCCAGCGGATGGTTGACCGGCAGCATCGTCATGCGCCTGCTCGTCGACCACTTCATCTCGCCGGTGTCGAGCATGGGCTCGCCGGGAGTCGACGAGATCCGCTGGACCAAGCCGGTGCGCCCCGGCGACCGCCTGAAGCTGCGCGTGACCGTCGTCGAGACGCGCCGCTCGCAAAGCAAGCCCGACCGCGGCATCGTCCAGGTGCAGGAGGAGGCGATCAACCAGGACGGCGAGACGGTGATGAGCATCCGCGGGATGGGGCTGTACAGGTGTAGGGGAGGGGACGAAAGCTGAAGGGGCTGCCCCTGGCTGGCCGCCCGCTGCCCAACCGCCACGCGCTGCGTTCCGCAGCGTTTCAGGCTACGAAGATGGCTTCCCGCGCGGAAACGCAGCTTTTCGCGGCGATTGGGCTTGACCCGTTCCGCGGACAGGTTGGCGCTTCGTCCCCAAGCAGGCCCATGGTTCGGCGCGGCAGACTTGTCCACCGGCGGCGTGGCGCATGCCACGCAGACGCCGCCGATGGGCAAGTCGTGTTCGACGCTTTGACGTCTGTCGTCTTGATGGAGTTCGCCGGCGAGCGATAGCCCCGCACGCTATGGCGCCGGCGCGAGTTTTGTACCAACCCTCGATGTCACTGAACAGCGCCGGCCCCGCCTGGGCCTTCGTGCGGAAGTTGCGTCGATCGCACGCGAGTCGCGCAAACGCCAGCAGCATGCGCTGGAGCGCATGACCGAGAACGCCCGCGAGCTTGGGCTGGATTTACCGACACGCGCGCATACGGCACTGCTCGCCGAGCGCGCAGGCATGCCAGCCACCGCGCAAAGACTGCAAGAGGCCGCCGAGTTGATTTGACACGACAGCCGCCAACCTCGGTCGATCTGCGTTCCGCAGCGTACTCGGCTCCGAAGATGGTTTCCCACGCGGAAACGCAGCTTTTCACGGCCCGATGGGCAACGCGCCAGCCGGTCAGCGCGGAAGCACGCTCTTGCCCATCAGGGCCTCGTCCACCGCGCGCGCGCACTGCCGGCCCTCGCGAATCGCCCACACGACGAGAGACTGCCCGCGTCGCACGTCGCCCGCGGCGAATACCCGATCGACGCTCGTCCGGTAGCTCGCCGGGCCTTCGGTGGGCGCACGCGCATTGCCGCGCGCATCGCGCTCCACGCCGAAGGCCTCGAGCAGCGACGCCAGCGGCGAGACGAAACCCATCGCCAGCAGCACAAGGTCGGCGCGGATCTCGAATTCGCTGCCTTCGACCTCGCGCATGCGCATCGGCCCGCCCGCCGGGTCGGGCGTCCATTCGAGGCGCACGGCCACCAGCGCGCGCACGCGCCCGTCCGGGCCGGCGACGAAACGCTTGGTGCCGATCGCCCAGTCGCGTTCGCAGCCTTCCTCGTGCGACGACGAGGTGCGCAGCTTGTAGGGCCAGTAGGGCCAGGTGAGCTCGCGTCGCTCCTGCAGCGGGGGCTGCGGCATCAGCTCGAGCTGCGTGACCGACGCTGCGCCCTGCCGGTTGCTCGTGCCGACGCAGTCGGAGCCGGTGTCTCCGCCGCCGATGACGACGACATGCCGACCCTGCGCGCTGATCCCGACCTGCGCGAGGTCGCCGGCGACGACGCGGTTCTGCTGCGGCAGGAACTCCATCGCGAAATGCACGCCGTCCAGCTCGCGCCCGGGCACCGGGAGATCGCGCGGCCGCTCGGCGCCGGCGGCCAGCACGACGGCGTCGAACTCGGCGAGCAGCGTATGCGCGGCGACGCGCTCGCGCGCCAGGTTCAGCACCGGAGGCGCGCCGGCTTCGCTTGCAGCGCCTGCGCCCGCGCTTCGGCCGTCGCCCGCACCAGCGCCCGCAGCCGCCCCCGCACCTTCGCCTTCGCTACCGCAGACATCCACCCCCGTGCGAAACCGCACCCCCTCGGCGCGCATCTGCTCGACGCGCCGGTCGATGTGCCGCTTCTCGAGCTTGAAATCGGGGATGCCGTAACGGAGCAGCCCGCCGACGCGATCGTTCTTCTCGAACACCGTGACGTCGTGCCCCACGCGGGCCAGCTGCTGCGCGCAGGCGAGCCCCGCCGGCCCCGAGCCGACGACCGCCACGCGCTTGCCGGTACGCTGCGCTGCAGGCTGCGGCACGACCCAGCCCATCTCCCAGCCCTTGTCGATGATCGCGTGCTCGATCGACTTGATGCCGACCGGATCGTCGTTGATGTTCAGCGTGCACGCGGCTTCGCAGGGCGCCGGGCAGATGCGCCCGGTGAACTCGGGGAAGTTGTTCGTCGACAGCAGCACGTCGAGCGCGCGCTTCCAGTCGTTGCGGTAGACGAGGTCGTTCCAGTCCGGAATGATGTTGTTGACCGGACAGCCGGTCTGGCAGAACGGCACGCCGCAATCCATGCAGCGTGCGCCCTGGCGCGAGGCGGCGTCGTCGGGCAGGCGCTCGATGAACTCGCGGAAATGCCGCACGCGCGACTGCGCTTCCTCGGCCGCCTCCTGCAGCCGTGCGAATTCGAGGAATCCGGTGATCTTTCCCATGCTCTCCGTTCCGCCGCTTCACGCCGCCGTTGCGCGCACCCGCCCGGTCCCCGCCACGCGCGCCTGGCCGAGCGCGCGCCGGTACTCGTGCGGGAACACCTTGACGAAAAGTCCGCGCTGGCGGTTCCAGTCGTCGAGGATCGCGCGCGCCTTCTCGCTGCCGGTGTAGCGGAAGTGGCGCTCGACGAGCGACTTCAGCGTGATCTCGTCGCACTCGCCGCCGTGCCAGGTTGCCGGGTCGCTGCCGGCCAGCTGCTCGGCGGTGCTGATGACGCGCTCGAGCGCCACCGTCGACGCGTTGCAGCGCGCGGAGAAGTCGTCGTGCGGGTCGTACACGTAGGCAATGCCGCCCGACATGCCGGCGGCGAAGTTGCGCCCGGTGGCGCCGAGCACGACGACGGTGCCGCCGGTCATGTACTCGCAGCCGTGGTCGCCGGTGCCTTCGATCACGGCGCTCGCGCCGGAGTTGCGCACACAGAAGCGCTCGCCGGCGACGCCGCGGAAATAGGCCTCGCCCTCGATCGCACCGTAGAGCACCGTGTTGCCCACGATGATGTTCTCGTCGGCGCGACCGCGGAAGTCGTTCGTCGGCCGCACGACGACGCGCCCGCCCGACAGTCCCTTGCCGACGTAGTCGTTGGCCTGGCCCACGAGGTCGATGGTGACGCCGCGCGCGAGGAAGGCCGCCAGGCTCTGCCCCGCCGTGCCGTTCAGCTGCACGTGGATCGAGTCGTCGGGCAGGCCGGCGTGTCCGTGGCGGCGCGCGAGCTCGCCCGAGAGCATCGTGCCGACCGCGCGATGCACGTTGCGCACCGAAAGGATGAACGAGACCCGCTCGCCGCTTTCGATCGCCGGCCGCGCCAGCTCGAGCAGCTTGTGATCGAGCGCGTGCGCCAGCCCGTGATCCTGCGCTTCCACGCAGCGGCGCGGTGCGCCGGGCGGCGTCGGCGGCTGGTGGAAGATGCGCGAGAAATCGAGCCCGCGTGCCTTCCAGTGCGCGATGCCCGGCCTCGTGTCGAGCAGGTCGGCGCGGCCGATCAGTTCGTCGAAGCGGCGAAGGCCGAGCCGCGCCATCAGCTCGCGCACTTCCTCGGCGACGAAGAAGAAGTAGTTGACGACGTACTCCGGCTTGCCGGCGAAGCGGCGCCGCAGCACCGGGTCCTGCGTGGCCACGCCCACCGGGCAGGTGTTCAGGTGGCACTTGCGCATCATGATGCAGCCTTCGACGATGAGCGGCGCGGTCGCGAAGCCGAACTCGTCGGCGCCCAGCAGCGCGCCGACGACGACGTCGCGCCCGGTCTTCATCTGCCCGTCGGCCTGCACGACGATGCGCCCGCGCAGCCCGTTCGCCACCAGCGTCTGCTGCGTCTCGGCGAGCCCCAGTTCCCACGGCGTGCCCGCGTGCTGGATCGACGACCAGGGCGAGGCGCCGGTGCCGCCGTCGTGTCCGGCGATGACGACGTGGTCGGCCTTGGCCTTCGCGACGCCCGCGGCCACGGTGCCCACGCCCACCTCGGAGACGAGCTTCACCGACACCGAAGCGCGCGGATTCGCGTTCTTCAGGTCGTGGATCAGCTGCGCGAGGTCTTCGATCGAATAGATGTCGTGATGCGGCGGCGGCGAGATGAGGCCGACGCCCGGCACCGAGTAGCGCAGCATGCCGATGTAGTCGGACACCTTGTGCCCGGGCAGCTGCCCGCCCTCGCCGGGCTTGGCGCCCTGCGCCATCTTGATCTGCAGCTGGTCGGCGCTCGCCAGGTACTCGGCGGTGACGCCGAAGCGGCCCGACGCCACCTGCTTGATCTTCGAGCGCAGCGAATCGCCTTCGCGCAGCGCCGTGTCGGCCTCGATGCGCTCGGCGCCGATCACCGAGCCGATCGTGTCGCCATCGCGCACGACCGGATGTCCGGCGCGCATCTCGGCGCGGTAGCGCAACGCATCCTCGCCGCCCTCCCCGGTGTTCGACTTGCCGCCGATGCGGTTCATCGCCACCGCCAGCGTGGTGTGCGCCTCGGTGGAGATCGAGCCCAGCGACATCGCGCCGGTGGCGAAGCGCTTGACGATCTCGGCCGCCGGCTCGACCTCGTCGAGCGGCACCGGCTCGCAGGCGTCGAAACGGAACTCGAACAGCCCGCGCAGCGTCATGTGGCGCACGCTCTGGTCGTCGATCAGCTTCGAATACTCCTTGAACGTCGAGTAGTCGTTGCTGCGCGTGGCGTGCTGCAGATGCGCGATCGAATCCGGCGTCCACAGGTGCGCCTCGCCGCGCGTGCGCACCGCGTACATGCCGCCCTCGTCGAGCACGTCGGCGAGCGTCGGGTCGTCGCCGAAGGCCGCGCGATGCGTGCGGATCGCCTCCTCGGCGACCTCGAAGACGCCGATGCCGCTGACGTGGCTCGCGGTGCCCGCGAAATAGCGGTCGACGAACGCGCGCGACAGGCCCACCGCCTCGAAGATCTGCGCGCCGCAATAGCTCATGTAGGTGGAGATGCCCATCTTGGACATCACCTTCATCAGCCCCTTGCCGATCGCCTTCACGTAGTTGCGCATCGCCTTCTCGGGGCCGATGCCGCCCGGCTCCGCGCGATGCGCGTCGGCCAGCGTCTCGAGCGCGAGATAGGGGTGGATGGCTTCGGCGCCGTAGCCGGCGAGCAGCGCGAAGTGGTGCACCTCGCGCGCCGAGCCGGTCTCGACGACGAGCCCGGTGCGCGTGCGCAGGCCGCGGTCGACCAGGTGCAGGTGGATCGCGCTCGTCGCCAGCAGCGCCGGGATCGCAACGCGATCGCGGCCGACGCGGCGATCGGAGACGAGCAGCACGTTGTAGCCCGAGTTCACCGCGTCCTCGGCCTCGGCGGCGAGCGACGCGAGCCGCGCCTCGATGCCCTCCCTGCCCCACGCCACCGGGTAGCAGATGTCGATCTCGTAGGACCGGAACTTGCCGCGCGTCAGCTCGTCGATCGCACGGATCTCGGCGATGTCGTCGAAGTCGAGCACCGGCTGCGAGACCTCGATGCGCATCGGCGGGTTGATGTTGTTCAGGTCCAGCAGGTTCGGCCGCGGCCCGATGAACGAGACGAGCGACATCACCAGCTGCTCGCGGATCGGATCGATCGGCGGGTTCGTCACCTGCGCGAACAGCTGGCGGAAATAGCTGTACAGCGACTTGTTGCGGTCGGAGAGCACGGCGAGCGGCGCGTCGTTGCCCATCGAGCCGACCGCCTCCTCGCCCTGCGCGGCCATCGGCAGCAGCTGGAACTTCAGGTCTTCCTGCGTGTAGCCGAAGGCCTGCTGGCGATCGAGCAGCGACGGGCGCTCGTCGCCGCCGACCGGGCCCGCGTGCGGCTCGCCCGGTCCGGGCGACAGCTCGTCGAGCTTGATGCGGATCGCCTCGATCCACTCGCGATAGGGCTTGCTGTTCGAGAGCTGGCTCTTGAGCTCGGCGTCGTCGACGATGCGGCCCTGGTCGAGGTCGATCAGCAGCATCCGGCCCGGCTGCAGGCGCCACTTGCGCACGATGCGGCTCTCCGGAATCGGCAGCACGCCGGCTTCGGAGGCGAGGACGACGAGGTCGTCGTCGGTGATGCAGTAGCGCGCCGGGCGCAGGCCGTTGCGATCGAGCGTGGCGCCGACCTGGCGACCGTCGGTGAACGCGATCGCCGCCGGGCCGTCCCAGGGCTCCATCATCGCCGCATGGAACTCGTAGAACGCCCGCCGCCTCGGGTCCATCGACGCGTGCTGCTCCCACGCCTCGGGAATCATCATCATCACCGCATGCGCGAGCGGATAGCCCGCCATCACGAGCAGCTCGAGGCAGTTGTCGAAGGTGGCGGTGTCGGACTGGCCCGCGTAGACGATCGGATAGAGCTTGGCGAGGTCCTCGCCCAGCACCGGCGAGCGCATCGCACCCTCGCGCGCCCGAAGCCAGTTGTAGTTGCCCTTGACCGTGTTGATCTCGCCGTTGTGCGCGATCAGCCGGTAGGGGTGGGCGAGCGGCCACTGCGGAAAGGTGTTCGTCGAGAAGCGCTGGTGCACCAGCGCCACCGCGGTGACGACGCGGGGATCGCGCAGGTCGACGTAGTACTGCCCGACCTGGCCGCACAGCAGCAGCCCCTTGTAGACGATCGTGCGCGCCGACATCGACGGCACGAAGTACTCGCCGCCATGCTTCAGCCGCAGCTTCTGGATCGCGTGGCTCGCCGTCTTGCGGATCACGTAGAGCTTGCGCTCGAGCGCGTCGGTGACCATGACGTCGGCGCCGCGCCCGACGAAGATCTGGCGGATCACGGGCTCGGTCGCGCGCACCGCAGGAGACATCGGCATCGCGCGATCGACCGGCACGTCGCGCCAGCCGAGCAGCACCTGCCCCTCGGCGCGCACCGCGCGCTCCAGCTCCTGCTCGCAGGCGATGCGCGAAGCGTGTTCCTTCGGCAGGAACACCATCCCCACGCCGTACTCGCCCGCCGGCGGCAGCGCGACGCCGTGACGCGCCATCTCGTCGCGAAGGAACGCGTCGGGGATCTGGATGAGGATGCCGGCGCCGTCGCCCATCAGCGGATCGGCGCCCACCGCTCCGCGATGGTCGAGATTGCACAGGATCTGCAGGCCCTGCTCGATCAGCGAGTGGCTCTTCTTGCCGCCGATGTGCGCAATGAAGCCGACGCCGCAGGCGTCGTGCTCGAAGGCGGGGTCGTACAGGCCCCGCGCGGCATCGGTGGCGTCGGGTGGTGTCCCGGCAAGGGTATGGCGCATCGTGGGAATCTCCGCGCTCGGCAGCTTTGTGCGCGGCGCATCGCGCCCGAGGAATACGGACTGCGATCCAGTCTAGCGCTCGCGCCGCGCTATTTGAAGCGTCGGGGAAGCGCTTTTATTGCAGTGCACCACGAAAGGGCGGAGTGCCCCGCGACGGGGCAGGAACGGCGGCAACCATCCCCGCCGATGCACTACGGCGAAGCTTCGCTCGCCGCGCCGAGCACGTCGCCGCCGCCCAGGCCGTCAGGATCGGCGCCCGCGAGCCGCAGGTGCTCGCGCACCGCGAAGCGGTCGGTCATCCCGGCGATGTAGTCGGCTATCGCGCGCTCCCCGAGGCGATCGACGCGCTCGCGATGCTCTTCGGGCAGCAGCGACGGATCGGCCCGGTAGCGCGCGAACAGTTCGGCGACGATGCCGCGCGCACGGCGCATCACGGCGAGCACGCGCTCGTGCTCGTACAGGTGGCCGTGCAGGAAGCGCTTCAACTCGGCCGACTCGGCGTGCACGCGCTCGGAGAAGCCGGCCAGCGCCGGCGCCGCGCGAACGTCGTCGACCGAGTGCACCGCGGCCTCGCGGATGCGCCGCGCGGTTTCGGCGACGAGATCGGTGACCAGCTCGTCGATCATCCGCCGGATCGTCTCGTGCACCAGCCGCCGGCCGGCGAGCGCCGGATACGCCTTCCGCACTTCGCGGCAATGCCGCCCGAACAGACGCACGTCGACCAGCGCCTCGATGCGCAGCAGGCCGGAGCGAAGCCCGTCGTCGACGTCGTGATTGTTGTAGGCGATCTCGTCGGCGCGGTTGGCGACCTGCGCTTCGAGCGAAGGCTGGCGGCGCGCGAGGAAACGCTCGCCGATCTCGCCCAGGCCGCGCGCACGCTCGACCGAGCAGTGCTTGAGGATTCCCTCGCGCGTCTCGAAGCACAGGTTCAGGCCGTCGTGCCCGGCGTAGCGCTGCTCCAGCTCGTCGACCACGCGCAGCGACTGCAGGTTGTGCTCGAAGCCGCCCCACGGCTTCATGCAGGCGTCCAGTTCGTCCTGCCCGGCATGGCCGAAGGGCGTGTGTCCCAGGTCGTGCGCGAGCGCGATCGCCTCGACGAGATCCTCGTCCAGGCGCAGGCAGCGGGCGACCGAGCGCGCGATCTGCGCCACCTCGATCGAGTGGGTCAGTCGCGTGCGGAACAGATCGCCTTCGTGATTGACGAAGACCTGCGTCTTGTATTCGAGCCGGCGAAACGCCGTGCAGTGGACGATGCGGTCGCGGTCGCGCTGGAACTCGCTGCGCGTGGCTGATTTCGGCGTCGGGAAGCGCCGGCCGCGGCTCGACGCAGGGTCGGCTGCGTCGCCGTCGCCGTCGCCGTCGCTGTCGCCGTCGCCGGCGAAGGCGGCGAAGGTCTCGGCGAGCGGCCCGGGCGGAACGCGGCGCACCGTCGCGCGCCCCAGCGCCTCGAGCAGCACGAAATTCGGCGTGCCCTGCTCTGCCTTCTTGTCGACGCTCATCAGGTCGAGCCAGCGCCCGGCCGGCCAGCGCGGCGCGCGCAGCGGAAGCCGCGCGGCGCCGACCACCTCCGAGAGGCGAGCGCACGAGGCCGCGTCGAGCATCGACAGGCGCCGCGACAGGTCTGCCGCCATCAGCATGCCGGTGCCGACGGCCTCGCCGTGCAGCCAGCGCCCGTAGCCGCTGCCGGTCTCGATCGCGTGTCCGAAGGTGTGGCCGAAGTTCAGCAGCGCGCGCCTGCCGCTCTCGCGCTCGTCGTGCGCGACGACCTCGGCCTTGATCTCGCAGGAGCGCCGGATCGCGTCGCGCATCGGCGCCGCCTCGCAGCGAAGCAGCGCCTTCATGTCGCGCTCCAGCGAGGCGAAGTAGTCGAGGTCGGCGATCGCGCCGTGCTTGATCATCTCGGCCAGCCCCGCGCTCAGCTCGCGCGGGGGCAGGCTGCGCAAGGTCTCGACGTCGGTCAGCACCAGCTTCGGCTGGTGGAAGGCGCCGATCATGTTCTTGCCGCGCGGGTGGTTGATCGCCGTCTTGCCGCCGACCGAGGAGTCGACCTGCGCGAGCAGCGTCGTCGGCACCTGCACGAAGTCGACCCCGCGCTGATAGATCGCGGCGGCGAAGCCCGTGAGATCGCCGATCACGCCGCCGCCGAGCGCGACGAGCAGGCAGCGCCGGTCGAAGCGCCGCTCGAGCAGGCGGTCGAGAACGATGTCGAGCGAAGCCTGGTTCTTGTGCGCCTCGCCGTCGGGCACGAGGATCGTCTCGACGACGGAGGCGTCGCGCAGCGAACGCCGCAGCCGCGCCAGGTACAGCGCCGCGACCGTGTCGTTCGAGACGACCGCCACCTGGCGTCCCGAGGCGAGCGCGGCCAGCGATTCGTCGCCGTCGAGCAGGGCCGCGCCGATGCGGATCGGATACGCGCGCTCGCCGAGCTGGACCTGCACTTCGAGAACGTTCATCGGGGCCGCTGCAGCGATTCGGGCAACGCGTCGATTATATTGGCCACCAGCTCGTCCACCGGCTGGTGCACGCTGGTCACCGTGCAATGCGCGACCGACTCGTACAGCGGCTCGCGCTGCGCAAGCAGCTGCGCGATGCGCTCGCGCGGGTTCGCGGTCTGCAGCAGCGGACGCGCCCGGTCGCGACGCAGCCGCTGCCACAATTCGGGCGCCGCGGCCTTCAGGTAGATCACCCAGCCTCGTTCGCCGAGCAGCCGCCGGTTCTCTTCGGCGAGCACCACGCCCCCGCCGGTGGCGAGCACGATGTCGGGCAGCGCGATCAGTTCCGCGAGCAGTGCGCGCTCGCGGCGACGGAACCCTTCCTCGCCCTCCAGCTCGAAGATCGTCGTGATCGGCACGCCGCAGCGCTGCTCGAGCTCACGATCGGCATCGACGAAGCGCCGGTTCAGGCGCACGGCCAGGCGCCGCCCCACCGTCGTCTTGCCGGCGCCCATCATGCCGACCAGGACCAGCGGGCGAGGATCGGAGGGGGCGGGCGTCGGAGGGGGTTCGT
>QEVN01000067.1 GCA_003576795.1 Burkholderiales bacterium | reverse complement strand
GCGGCCCTCGCCGTACAGGCGCAGCGCGAGCGCGACGGCGCCTTCGGCCATCTTCGTCATCGCGTCGTTCTCGTCGCCGAGCGCGGCGATCGCCTGCACGGTGGTGCCCGCCGCGGCCGCCACTTCGGTGTTCGGGTGCTCGGGCGCGAAGCGCGGCTGGCCGAGCACGCCGACGTCCATGATGGATGCGACGCCGTCGCCTTCCTCGATGCAGCGCTTCATGAACAACAGTTCGTCGGCCTTGGTGTCGGCGGTGCCGACGACCAGGATGTTCGGCTTCATGCTCGGCCTCGTGTGTGAACCTCGTCCGCGCGGATCATCGCCCCGGCTTCTCAGCGCTTCTGGTTCTCGACTTCGGCCACCGCGCCTTCGAGCGCGTCGCACAGGTAATCGATCTCCTCGCGGTCGATCGTCAATGCCGGCGACAGGATGATGTTCGCGCCCGAGGTGCGCACCATGGCGCCGCGCCGGTACGCGCTGCGCGCGATCGCGTTGATCTCCTTCGCGCCGCGCGGCAGCGGCGCCTTCGTCTTCTGGTCGGCGACCAGCTCCAGGCACACCATCAGGCCGACGCCGCGCACGTCGCCGATCAGGCGCGAACGCGAGGCCAGCGCGCGCAGCCGCTGCATCAGGTGCTCGCCCTGGCGCGCGGCGTTGCCGACCACGTCTTCCGATTCCAGGATGTCCAGCGTGGCGAGCGCCGCCGCGGCCGCCGCCGGATGACCGCTGTAGGTGTAGCCGTGCGTCACCGAGCCGAGCGAGGCGTCGCCGCCGAGGAACACGTCGGCCACCTTCGCGTGGACCGCGGTGGCGCCCAGCGGCAGGTAGCCGGAGGACAGCCCCTTGGCCAGGCACCACAGGTCGGCCTGCACGTCCCACAGCCGCGTGCCGAACCAGTGGCCGGTGCGACCGAAGCCGGTCACGACCTCGTCGGCGATCAGCAGCACGCCGTGCCTGTCGCAGACCTCGCGCACCAGCGGCCAGTAGTTGGCCGGCGGCACGATCACGCCGCCGGCGCCCTGCACGGGCTCGGCGATGAAGGCCGCCACCGTGTCCGGCCCCTGGAAGGTGATCTCGCGCTCGAGCAGCTCGGCGCAGATCCGGCCCAGCCGCTCGGGGTCGTCGGTGTAGGGGTTGCGGTACAGCCAGGGCGTGTCGACGTGGAAGCAGCCGGGCAGCAGCGGCTCGTAGGGGCGGCGGAAGTTGGTGTTGCCGTTCACGCTCATGCCGCCGAAGTGCACGCCGTGATAGCCCTGGCGCAGGCTGATGAATTTCGTGCGATCGGACTGGCCCCTCAGCTTCCAGTATTGGCGCGCGATCTTCAGCGCGCCCTCGACCGCATCGGAGCCGCCGTTGCTGAACAGCACCGCGGCCACGCCGTCGCGCTGCATCACCCCGACCAGCCGCGCCGACAGCTCGATCGCGCGCGGATGCGTGGTGCCGCGGAAGGTGTTGTAGAAGGCCAGTTCGTCCAGTTGCGCGACGATCGCATCGCGGATCTCGCGCCGGCCGAAGCCCAGGTTCGCGCTCCACAGGCCGCCGACGCCGTCGACCATCCGGTGGCCGTCGATGTCCCAGATCCAGCTGCCTTCGCCGCGCGCGATGATGTCCGGCGGCTGCTCGCGCATGCCCTGCGGATGCGCCATCGGGTGCCAGAGGAAGCGCGCATTGGCGGCCTTCAGCTCGTCCGGGCTCATTCGTGGCATGCGATGTCCTCCCAGGGGATGCGTAGCCGGGCGGCGGCGGCGGCGATGCTGCCGTCGACGTCGCGCAGATCGAAGAACTGCGTCTGCATTCCGGCGCGGTGCGCGCCGGCGATGTTGCGGAACTGGTCGTCGACGAACAGGATGCGCTCGGCCGCCACGCCCAGGCCGTCCACCGCCAGCGCGTAGGCGCGCGGGTCGGGCTTGAGGATGCCGGTGTGCGTGGCGTCGACGATCACGTGCATGTCGCGCAGGATGTCCATGCGCTTCAGGAACTCGGCACCATAGAACAGTTCCAGCTCGTTGCTCAGGATGCCGATGCGCAGGTCGCGCGCGTGCGCGACCTGTACCAGCCGCCGGATGCCCGGGCGCACGATGGCGTTCGGCTCGGTGTGGCGCAGCCGGGTGAGCATCGCCAGCATGTCCCAGTGCGGCTGGCCGGCGGCCTCGCCCAGCTCGCGCGCACGCAGCGCCCAGTAGTCGCGCTCGCTGATTTCGTCTCGCTGCATCGCCTGCCACAGCGGATCGGTCTGCGGCGCGATCGGGCCCAGCCAGCGCAGGCTGCCCGCGGGCAGGCCGAGCTGGGTTTCGGTATCGCGATGGCGCTCGAAGATCGACACCGTGATCACGCTGCCGAAGTCCAGCAGCAATGCGGCGGGGAGCGTCACCCGCATGATGCGCCGCTGCGGCCGTCGACGAAGGCGCCGTCGTGGTACGTCGGGAGGGCGGGAGAGCTCACGGGCGGCAGGGGGCGGCGACGGTCGATCCGGTCAATGATCGGCGTCGTTCGTTTCGTTGTCAACAAATTCTGTCGCCTCGATCGCCGCCAGTCGATTTCGTTGTCAACAACCTGAACGAGCGGCTACACTGCGTGGCTCCGAAGCCCACACTGCCGACCGTGGCCGACGCCGTCAAGCCCGCCCCGCGCCGCGCGCGCAAGTCCGCCGCCCCGGCGCGCCGCGTCGAGGTGATGCGCGCCAATCTCGGGCCGATGGGCAAGCTCGACGACTTCATTCCCTACAAGCTGTCGGTGGTCGCGAACCGCGTGTCGCAGTCGATCGGCAAGCTCTTCGAGACCCGGTTCAACATCCAGATCCCCGAGTGGCGCATCATCATGGCGCTGTACAGCTACGGCGACCTGGTGTTCCACGAGGTCGTCGACCGTACCAGCATGGACAAGGCACGCGTCTCGCGCGCGCAGCGCCGCATGATCGACCTGGGGATGATCCGCACCTGCGGCCACCCGGACGACGGACGCAAGGTGATCCTGTCGCTGACGCCGGCCGGCAGGAAGATCTGCGAGAACATCCTGCCCGAGGCCGCCGAGCGCGAGGCCTGGTTCCTGGCCGTGCTCGACGAGCACGAACACCAGCAGCTCGACGTCATCCTCGACAAGCTGATGAAGCGCAGCCTGGAGCTGGGCTGATCCCTGCCGCTCACGAGCGGCCCGGCGGCTCCGCCACGTGCACGCTCAGGCTCTCCTTGATCTCTTCCATCACGATGTAGCTGCGCGATTCGCGCGCGCCGGGCAGGGCGAGCAGCATGTCGCCGAGCAGCTTGCGGTAGGCGCCCATCTCCGCGATGCGCGCCTTGATCAGGTAGTCGAACTCGCCCGACACCAGGTGGCACTCGAGCACGTACGGCAGCTTCAGCACTTCGCGGCGGAACGCGTCGAAGATCGGCCCCGATTTCGCCGCGAGCTTCAGCTCGACGAACACGAGCAGCTGCTGCCCGAGCGCATGCGGATCGAGCCGCGCGTGATAACCGAGGATGAAGCGATCGCGTTCGAGGCGCTTGACGCGTTCGCTGCAGGGCGTGACCGACAGGCCGACGCGTTCGGCCAGTTCCGTCATCGACATCCGGCCGTCGTCCTGCAGCAGGCGCAGGATCTTGCGGTCGATGCGGTCCAGGTCTCTCACCTGTGAAATCCCGTTTTTGGACGCTTTTTTATTACGATAAGCCAGATAAACGGAGGAAATTCTAGCCTGAAGGCATTACTTCAGTGAATACCCCTGCAGATCCCGCCCGACAATGCAGCATCCGGGAGGGATTCGCGATGCATGTACTCGTTCTGGGCGGCGGCGTCATCGGCGTGACGACTGCCTGGTACCTTTCGCAGGCCGGCTGCCGCGTGACCGTGATCGATCGGCAGCCCGCGGTGGCGATGGAAACGAGCTTCGCGAACGCCGGGCAGATCTCGCCCGGGTATTCGACGCCGTGGGCGGCGCCGGGCATTCCGCTGAAGGCGGTGAAATGGCTGCTCCAGCGCCACTCCCCGCTGGCGGTCCGCCCGGATGGAACCTGGTTCCAGCTGCAGTGGATGGCGCGGATGCTGGCGAACTGCAGCGCCTCGCGCTACGCGGTGAACAAGGAGCGGATGCTGCGCCTGGCGCAATACAGCCGCGACTGCATCGACGCGCTGCGCGCCGAGACGGGCATCGAATACGAAGGCCGCCAGCTCGGAACGCTGCAGGTGTTCCGCACGCGCAAGCAGCTCGATGCGGCGGGCCGCGACACCGAGGTGCTGCGCGAGGCCGGCGTGCCGTTCGAGCTGCTCGGACGCGACGAGCTGGCGTCCGTGGAGCCCGCGCTCGCGCGCGTTCGCCGGCAACTGGTCGGCGCGTTGCGCCTGCCGGGGGACGAGACCGGCGACTGCTGGCTGTTCACGACGCGGCTCGCCGAGCGGTGTCGCGCGGCAGGCGTCGAATTCGAGTACGGCCGCTCGATCGAGGCGATCCGCTCCGAGGGCGAGCGCGTCGCCGGGGTGACGATCGACGGGCGTCTGCGTCGCGCCGATCACTACGTGCTCGCGCTGGGCAGCTACTCGCGTCCGCTCGCCGAAACCGCGGGGCTGTCGCTTCCCCTCTATCCGCTGAAGGGATACTCGCTGACGATCCCGATCGTCGATGCATCGCGCGCCCCGGTCTCCACGGTGATGGACGAGACCTGGAAAGTGGCGATCACGCGTCTCGACGACCGCATCCGCGTCGGCGGCATGGCGGAAGTGGCGGGCTACGACCTGTCGCTGAACCCGCGTCGCCGGCAGACGCTGGAGAAAGTCGTCGGCAGCCTGTTTCCGGACGCGGGCGACCTGAAGGCGGCGACTTTCTGGACCGGGCTGCGCCCGATGACCCCGGACGGCACGCCGATCGTCGGACGGGCACCGCAGCGCAACCTGTGGCTGAACACCGGCCACGGGACGCTGGGCTGGACGATGGCCTGCGGCTCCGGGCGGCTGCTGTCGGATCTGCTGTGCGGGCGCAGGCCGCAGATCAGCGCGGCCGGACTGGGTCCGGATCGCTATGCGAGTGCCGATGCGCGGCGGGACCTGCGCGTGCTGCAACCGGGAACCGGGCACCGCACGGCGCATTGAGCCGGGAAAGGAATCAGCCGGCCAGCCAGGCCTCGATCTGCGCGGCGCTCATCGCGCCCGCGCTGCGACGCACTTCCTGTCCGCTGCGGAACAGCGCCAGCGTAGGGATGCTGCGGATGCGGTAGCGCTGGCTCAGCTGCGGATTCGCGTCGCTGTCCACTTTCAGGAATTGCACGCGCCCGGCGAGCTTCTTCGCCGCCTGCTCGAACTGCGGCGCCATCATCCGGCACGGCCCGCACCAGCTCGCCCAGAAGTCGACGACGACCGGCAGGTCGGTACGGCGCAGGTAGTCGTCGAAGCGCGTCTCGTCCATCTCGACGGGCTTGCCGGGGAACAGCGGCCGGCCGCAGGCGCCGCAGTCGGGCTGCTCGCCCGCGCGCTGCGCGGGAAGTCGGTTGGTCTTGCCGCAATGCGGGCAGACGGCGTGGATCGAGTCGCTCATCGGGTTCCTCCGGATCCCTCGATATGGGGGGAGGAAGCGCCGGGCGCAAGGCCCGGTCAGTCGATCATGCGCAGACCGAGACGGCTGGCCGCGATGACGGCCTGCGTGCGATTGCGCACGCCGAGCGCGCGCAGGACGGCGCTCACGTGCACCTTGACCGTGCCTTCGGCCAGATCGAGCTGCCGGCAGATCAGCTTGTTCGGCAGTCCGCGCAGGATCAGCCGCAGCACGTCGCATTGCCGGTCGGTGAGCCCGAGATGGCGCGGGTCGCTCTCCAGCGGACGCGAGCGGATCGGTTCCTTCGCGCCGTGGCGCGGGTCGATCGCCTCGCGCGGAACGTAGATGTGGCCCGAGGAAACGAGCCGCAGCGCGTGCGTGATGACGTCGGCGTGGTAGGTCTTCGGGATGTAGCCGGCCGCGCCCAGGTCGAGGCAGCGAAGGATCGTCTCGCGGTCGATCTCGGCCGACAGCACGACGGTGGGCAGGTGCGGGAACTGTTCGCGCAGCCCGCGCAGCGCATCGAAGCCGGAGCAGTCGGGAAGATTCAGGTCGAGGAGGGTGAAGTCGTAGGGGACGTTCATGGCGAGCATGCGCCGGGCCTCGGCGTAGCTGCCGGCCAGGTCGATGCGGCTGCCCGGCGCGACCGAGTCCATCGTGATACGCACCGCGTCTCGCATCAGCGGATGATCGTCGATGATGAGCACGCAGGCCATGACCGATCCCCCCGTCCGGATTCCCGTTCTTTCGGCAGGGTTGTAAGGCCGGCCCGCGGCTTTCGTCAAGCCAATCTGCTACCGAAGTCTGGTGCGCTCGGTCGAAGGGGGTAGGGGAAGCGCCGGGGCCGGCGGTCGCGTCCGCACGGCGCGGGCGTCGGGGTTCCCGCGTCCCGCTAGAATGCCCGGTTGCGCGGCGGGGCCGCGCTGCAGGTCGGGCAGGAGGTTTCCCTTGGCGGCGAAGCCCGCACAGGCGCAGGACGGCGGGCGCGCTCGGCCGTCGTTCGCGCCGGATATAAGCATCAGCGCGAGCCTCGGCGCGAACTTCGGCGCGCATCGCTTCTGCGTGGCGCCGATGCTCGACGTGTCGGACCGGCACTTCCGCTACTTCGCGCGGCAGCTCACGCATGCAGCGCGGCTGTACACCGAGATGATCACGACGGGCGCGCTGCTGCACGGGCCGCGCGAAAGGCTGCTCGCCTTCGACGATGCCGAACACCCGGTGGCGTTGCAGCTCGGCGGCAGCGAGCCCGACGAGCTTGCGCGCGCGGCGCGGCTCGGCGCGGCGGCCGGCTACGACGAGATCAACCTGAACTGCGGGTGTCCGAGCCCGCGCGTGCAGCGCGGCGCCTTCGGCGCCTGCCTGATGCGCGAGCCGGCGCTCGTCGCCGAGTGCGTGCGCGCGATGCGCGACGCGGTGTCGGTTCCGGTCACCGTGAAGCACCGCATCGGCGTCGATCGCGTCGAGTCCTACGAATTCGTTCGCGACTTCGTCGGCACCGTGAGCGAAGCCGGCTGCGAGGTCTTCGTGGTGCACGCGCGCAATGCCTGGCTCGACGGGTTGAGTCCGAAGGAGAACCGCACGGTGCCGCCGCTGCGCCGCGACGTGGTGGCGCAGCTGGCGGGCGATTTCCCGTCGCTGACCTTCGTGACCAACGGCGGGCTGCGCACGCACGAGGAGTCGCTCGCGCAGCTCGCCCGGGTGCACGGCGTGATGATCGGGCGCGAAGCCTGCGAGAACCCGTGGATGCTCGCCGAGGTCGATCCTCTCTATTTCGACCGCTCGGCGCCCTGCGCCGCGCGCGAGGAGGCGATCGACGCGATGCGGCCTTATCTGCGGCGGCAGGTCGAAGCGGGAGAGCCGCCGCGCGCGATCGTGCGGCACATGCTCGGCCTGTTCAACGGGCTGCCCGGCGCCAGGATGTGGCGGCGCACGCTCAGCGACCCGGCGGCGCTCGATCGCCACGGCGCCGACGTGCTCGACTACGCGCGCGCCGCGCTCAGCCGGGCTGCAGCGCGTCGCGACGAACGCGACGAACGTACAGCACGATCGCCGTGAACGCGACGGCGGCGATCGCGATTTCGGCCCACGCCAGGCGGGCGGAGAGCCCCGCGTCCGACGCGGCGCGCACGAGGCCCTCGGCCAGATAGCCGAGAATCAGCATCGACCACCACTGGTACGCGCGAACCCGTCCGGCAGCGATGCCGGGCAGCGCGAACGCCAGCGGTACGACCTTCAACGACAGCAGCCAGGCGCCGGGCCGAAGCGGCGCGAGCCAGGTTTCCCACGCGATGCCCAGCACGATCAGCGCAACGAAGCAGGCGACGACGATCCGGCGCAGCGACGACGGCGAGGCGGAAGGCATGACGGGAAGCGACGCTGGGCAGGGAAAGGCAGAGGGAGCGGCGGCATCGCACGGCGATGCACGGGCCGCCGGCGCCGATTCTAGCGGCTCGACGCCGTACCGGATCGCGCGGCTCGTGCGCGCCATGTGGCGCCAGGCCGGCCAGCTGCGCCTGCCGCAGACGGCGGGCAGCCTCGCCTTCCTGTCGCTGCTCGCGATCGCGCCGATGTTCTCGATCGTGTTCTGGGTGACGACCGCCTCGCCGATGTTCGGCCGCCTGCGCGATGCGCTGCAGGGCTTCCTGCTGGCGAACCTGTTTCCGTCGTCGATCAGCGACACGGTGATCGGATTGCTGAACCAGTTCGCCGCCAAGGCCAACGAGTTGTCGGTGATCGGCCTGACGGTGTTCCTGCTCACCGCCTTCGTCGCGCTGCATACGATCGAGGACACGCTCGACCGCATCTGGCTGGCCGATCGCCGGCGGCCGCTCGCGCACCGGCTGGCGATGCACTGGATGATGCTCACGCTCGGTCCGCTGCTGCTCGGGGCGAGTCTCGTCTTCCACGGCATCGTCGCCACTTCGTGGCTGCGCGGGGCCGAACTCAACGAGGTGCGCACGGCCTGGTTCTTCGTGCTGCCGTGGGTGACCTCGGTGGCCGGCCTGACGCTGCTGTACCGGCTGCTGCCCAGCGCGTCGGTGCGCTGGCGCAATGCGCTCTTCGGCGCTGCGCTGGCGGCCTGCCTGTTCGAGTTCCTGCGCACCGCGCTGGGGCTGTACGTGACGAACCTGCCCACCTACACGATCGTCTACGGGACCTTCGCCGCGTTGCCGCTGTTCCTGCTGTGGCTGTTCCTCGGCTGGATGTCGGTGCTGCTGGGCGCGCTGCTCGCGGCCAACCTGCGCTTCTGGGCCTCGCCGGGCGAGCCGCATCTCGCGCGCACCCCGCAGGCGCGCTTCGACGATGCGCGCTTCGTTCTCGAGGCGATGCGCGAGCAGCTCGGCGCCGATTCGCACGCGGCGATGCCGGTCGAACGGGTCGCGCAGGCGCTCGGCGACGACGCGGAGCGCGCCGTCGAAGCGGCGCTGCTGCTGACGCGCCTGGGCTATCTCACGCGCTTCGTGCAGCTGGGCGACCCGCGTTCCGCGGGCGAGCCGGGCCCGGGGCATCGACTCGCGCGCAGCGGGCGTCGCGCGCCATGGCGTCGGCGGGCCGGGGCCGCGGCGGACACGGTCTGGGCCGAGCGCTGGGCCTGGGCCGGCGATCCGCGCTCGATGAGCCTGCGGGCGCTGTTCGAGGAGATCTGGACCGGGGGACGGGCGGTAGGCGGCACTCGCCCCGGAGACTTTCCCGAAGGGATCGACCAGCCGCTGGTGGGCGGCGCTTCGGCCCGGCTCGCGCCGCCCGCCGAGCCGGGGGCGATCAGAACGGGATCCGGTTGAGCAGGATGTCGCGGAACATCACCCAGTCGCCGGCGAAGCTGTACAGCGGCTGGCGGAACGACGCCGGACGGTTGCGCTCGAAGCCGAAGTGGCCGGCCCAGGCCAGTCCGTAGCCCCAGACCAGCGCCGCCACGAGCCACCATGGATTCAGCGTGGCGACGAGCTTGGCCAGGCAGAAGAGCGCTCCCAGGCTGCCGAAGAAATGCAGGCGGCGGCACCACGGCGTGCGGTGCTCGCTGAGGTAATAACGGTAGAAGTCGTCGAAGCTCCGATACCGCCCCTGCGCGGTCGCGCTCATCCTCGCCCTCCCCGGCGTTACGCCTGCGTTCGCGCGGCGTCCGTTACGCGCCGCGTGAACGCGGCGTCTTCTGGTCGTCGAGCTGTTCGGTGCGGCGCAATGCGCCGGCGCGCTCGATCAGCGAGGGAGTGTAGCCGGCTGCGAGGCGGGGAGGAAGGTGCGCAGCGCGTCGCGCAACGCGTCGGGCGCCTCGGCGGTGATCGCGTGGCCGCAATCGGGGATCTCGACGACGCGCGGCGCGGGCACGCCCGCCGCGGCTGCCGCCCGGGCCGCGCGCTCGATCAGCGCACGCGCGAAACGCGGCTGGGTCATCGCATCGCGCGCGCCGAGCACGAAGAGGGCGGGGCAGCGCAGCGCGTCGGCCCGCTCGAAGCCGCCCTGCCACGCGTTGCACGCCGAGAAGTCGACGGCGAGCACGCCGGGCTTCTGCCGCTCCATCAGCCGGCGGTTCTGGTTGAAGATCGAGAAGCCCGGCGCCGGCGAGCCGGGCCGCGCGTTGATCGTCGCGTGCGACCAGAAGTTGATCATGTCGAAGGCGCGCGCTTCGTTGTCGCGGGCCGCGGCGAGCAGCGCGTCGGACACCTTCATCGGAAACGCGGTGCCGACGAGCGCGATGCCGCTCACGCGATCGGGCGCGGCACCGGCCACCTCCAGCGCGATCAGCGAGCCCATGCTGTGGCCGACGAGCGCAGCGCTCGCCACGCCGAAGGCGTCGAGCGCGGCGACGACCCAGCGGCCCAGCGCCTCGATCGTCGGCAGCGGCGCGCCTTCGCTGCGGCCGTGCCCCGGCAGGTCGAGCGCGAGCACTGCGTGGCCGTGATGCGCGAAATAGCGCGACTGCAGGATCCAGACGCTGTGGTCGTGCTGCGCGCCGTGCAGGAACACGACGGTGGGCAGCGCGGGGTCGAAAGCGACGCCGCCGGTGTAGGCGTGGACGCGGTGGCCATCGACGGGCACTTGCACGCTTCGCTCCCCCTTCAGCCGCGCGCGGCCGCGCGAAACGCCGACTCGAGATCGGCGACCAGATCCTCCGGATCTTCCAGTCCGATCGACAGGCGAAGCGTGCCTTCGCCGATGCCGGCGGCGGCGAGCGCGGCCGTGTCCATGCGGAAATGCGTGGTCGTCGCCGGATGGATGACGAGCGAGCGCGCGTCGCCCACGTTCGCCAGGTGCGAGAACAGCCGCAGCGCCTCGACGAAGCGGCGCCCGGCCGCGCGATCGCCTTTCAGCTCGAAGCTGAACACCGAGCCGCAGCCGCGCGGCATCAGGCGCCTGGCGAGCGCGTGATCGGGGTGCGTGGGCAGGCCCGGGTACAGCACGCGCTCGACCATCGGATGCGAGGCCAGGTATTCGGCGATGCGCTGCGCGTTGGCCACGTGGCGCGCCATGCGCAGCGGCAGCGTCTCGATGCCCTGCAGGATCTCGAAGGCGTTCATCGGGCTCAGGCACGCGCCGAAGTCGCGCAGTCCTTCGCGCCGCGCGCGCAGCAGGAAGGGTGCCACCGTCGATTCGTCGGAGAACACCATGCCGTGGAAGCCCTCGTACGGCTCGGTGATCTCCGGAAAGCGGCCGGAGGCGTCCCAGTCGAAGCGACCGACGTCGACCAGCAGCCCGCCGACGACGGTGCCGTGTCCGCAGAGGAACTTGGTGGCCGAATGCAGGACGAGGTCGGCGCCGGAATCGCCGGGCTTCGCGAGCCACGGCGTGGTGAAGGTGGAGTCGACCAGCAGCGGCACGCGATGCGCGTGCGCGATGTCGGCGACGGTGGCGACGTCGAGCACGTCGAGGCCCGGGTTGCCGAGCGTCTCGCCGAGCAGCAGTTTCGTGTTCGGCCGCAGCGCCGCGCGCCAGGCGTCGGGGCTGCGCGGATCGACGAAGGTGGTTTCGATGCCGAAGCGCGGCAGCGTGTACTGCAGCAGGTTGTGCGAGCCGCCGTACAGCGCGCGCGAGGCGACCACGTGCGAGCCGGCGCCGGCGATCGTGGCGATCGCCAGGTGCAGCGCGGCCTGGCCGCTGGCCGTGGCGATCGCGCCCACGCCCGATTCGAGCGCGGCGATGCGCTCCTCGAGCGCCGATACCGTGGGATTGCTGATGCGCGAGTAGACGTGCCCCGACTGCTCCATGTCGAACAGCGCCGCCGCCTGGTCGGTGTCGCGGAAGGCGAAGGCGGTGGACAGGTAGATCGGGGTGATGCGTGCGCCGGTCGCCGGGTCGGCCTTGGCGCCGGCGTGGACGGTGAGCGTGTCGAAGCCGTAGAAGTCGCGCTGGGGCATGCGAGGGATCCGACGGGGGGTCGTTTCGATGCTAGCACGCCACTTGGTGAGTTCCGGGCTTGGGGCGACAATGCGCGGCGATGTGGAATGCGCGGCGGGCTGTCGGGGCGATCGAGGAATCAAGAGCGGCACGGGAATGGACAGCAGACCGGAATACCGGGTGGCGGCAGCCGGACTCGATCCGCGCGACGTGCGGCTGATCGAGATCGTCTTCAAGCACAGCCAGTACAACCGCTATGCCTTTCGCTTCGAGGCGAAGCCCGATCCGCTGGGCATCGACATCCTGATCGTGAATCCGCTGGCGCCCGAGGGACTGCGCGCCGTGGCCCGCGTGCGCAGCGCGGGGCGCAGCGTGCCGGTGATCTCGGCGATGCCGCGCGGCGCGACGAGCAGCGCGCGGCATGCGATCTCGATCGACCGGCTCACGCTGCAACTGCTGCCGATCCTGAACCGGGTCGTCGAGCTGGAACTGCGCCGGCCGAAAGAGGAGAGCGCCGCGGCCGGCGCATCGCCTGCGGCGCGCGCAGCCGCGGCAGCGTCCGCCGGCGCGGTGCCCGCGGCGGACGCCGAGGGCGAGCGCTCGACGCGCGAC
>QEVN01000066.1 GCA_003576795.1 Burkholderiales bacterium | reverse complement strand
TTCCGCGCCGTCTCCCGCGCGCCGTTCCAGCCGGTACCGGAAGCCGACGCCCAGCACGGCCTTCCGCGGCACGTGGCCGAAGGGCAACCCGGTCACGATCGGAATGGACACGCGGGCACGGAAATGTTCGACCACCGCATCCAGGCCGTACCCGTTGTCGTGCGGCGAAGCCTTCCACTCGGTGAACTCGCCGAGCACGATCGCGCGCTGCGCCGCCAGTACGCCCGAATACAGCAACTGGTGCAGCATGCGCTCGACGCGATATGGATGCTCGGCGACATCCTCGAGGAACAGGAGGCCGCCCTCGACGGCCGGCAGATAAGGCGTGCCCACGGCCGATGCCACGAGCGACAGATTGCCGCCCCACAACGTGCCTTCGATCGCATCGCTCGCCCGGGGGCGGGCGTCATCGGCTGCGCGCCCAGGCACCGCGGGAGCGCGTACCAGCGGATCCGATCCGCGCTCCGCGCCCGGCTCCCAACCAGACAATGGCTCGCGCCACTGCACGCCCAGCAGCCGCCCTTCCATCAGCGCATCGAAGTGCTCCAGCATGTACGGATCGGGCTCGTCGACGCCGAAATCGCCCGCCACGCCCGGGCCCGCGAAGCTCGGCGCGCCGGTGCGCGCGAGCAGCGCGAGCTGGAAGGCAGTGAAGTCGCTGTAGCCGATCCAGCGCACGCCGCGCGCGGCCGAGGCCGCGACGAGCGGCCAGTCGATGCGATCGAGCAGCCGCGACAGGCCGTAGCCGCCGCGCGTGATCATCACCGCATCGATGTCGCGCGCATGCGCCGCACGATGGATCTGCTCGAGGCGCGCCTCGTCGGTGGCGCCGAAGCGCTGCCAGCCTTCGCGCGGCGCGCTGCAGCGCAGTTCGTGGCCGCGCTCGCGCAGCCGCGCGAGCGCGCGGTCGAAGCGATCGAGCGACAGATGCGCGCCCGACGGCGCGATGATCTCGATGCGCGAGCCCCGGCGCGTCGTCATCCGAACGTCGGCCTGTTCACGCAGCACGCGCCGACCGTGCCTCGGCGAAGCGCACGAACCAGTCGATCGACGCCGGATTCGCCATCGAGTCGCGATTGACCGACTTCTCCACCGGCTGCCCGAGCAGGATCTTCTTCACCGGCACCTCGAGCTTCTTGCCCGACATCGTGCGCGGCACCTCGGCGATCGCATAGACCTCGTTCGGCACGTGCCGCGCCGACAGCTTCGTGCGGATGGCGTCGAGCAGCCGCCTGCGCAGCGCCGGGTCCACGCCGGTCTCGCCGCGCACGGCAGCGGCGGGATCGGCCGCCGGCCCCTTCGCGCCGATG
The DNA here is from genome assembly GCA_003576795.1 of Burkholderiales bacterium. GTDB lineage: Bacteria > Pseudomonadota > Gammaproteobacteria > Burkholderiales > Burkholderiaceae_E > Zeimonas. Next base: position 11,262 of record QEVN01000066.1, on the reverse strand, counting down.
CCGGCGATCTGCGAGCCCGGCTCGCGCAGCACGACGAACAGCGCGAGGAAGGATTCGCGACCCAGGTATTCGAGATCGATGACGAGCGAATCGGCGACCTCGTCGAACTCCTCGACGACGCGATACAGCTCGCTCGTCCCCATCCGGATGCCGTGACGATTGATCGTCGAGTCGGAGCGCCCGAAGATCGTCGCCGTCACGCTCTCGGGACGCGGGTGCAGCATCAGCCAGTCGCCGTGGCGCCAGACGTTCGGCGGGCCCGGATAGGTGTCGAAGTAGCTCTCGAAATAGCGCCGGCCGTCGGTGTCGCCCCAGAAGAACAACGGCATCGACGGCATCGGCTCGGTGCAGACCAGCTCGCCCACCTCGCCGATCAGCGGCCTGCCGTCGTCGCTCCACGATTCGATCTTTCCGCCGAGCACGCGGCACTGCATCTCGCCGGCGTACACCGGCAGCACGGGGCACGACGTGAGGAAAGCGGCGCCCGGGTCGGTGCCGCCCGAGATCGACGCGAGCAGGATGTCCGGATGCACGTGCGAGTAGATCCAGCGGCATGCCTCCTCGGTGAGCGGAGAACCGGTGGAACCGAGCGTGCGCAGCGCGGAGAGGTCGAACTGCTCGCGCGGATTCATCCCGGACTTCATGCACAGCGACACGAAGGCGGGGCTCGTGCCGAAGAACGTGAGCCGCTCGCGCTCTGCGAGCCGCCACAGCGTGCCGAGATCGGGGTAGCCGGGGTTGCCGTCGAACTGCAGCAGCGTCGCGCCGGTCATCAGGGTCGACACCCACAGGTTCCACATGATCCAGTTCGTCGACGAGAACCAGAAGAAGCGGTCGCTCTCGTCGACGTCCAGGTGCAGCGCGTTCGTCTTCCGGTTCTCGAGCACGCTGCCGCCGTGCCCGTGCACGATCGGCTTCGGCATGCCGGTGGTGCCCGACGAATAGACGATCCACAGCGGATGGTCGAAGGGCAGCGCGGCGAAGCGGCATTCGGCCGGCTCGGCGATCGCTTCGCTCCACGACAGCACCGTCGCGGCGCCGGCGTCGCCCGGCGTTGCCCGCTCGTCGAGATACGGCACGAAGACGACGGTGCGCACCGACGGCAGCTGATGCGCCAGTTCGCGCACGACGTCGCGCCGATCGAAGTCCTTCCCGCCGTAGCGATAGCCGTCGACGGCGAACAGCACCGTCGGCTCGATCTGGCGGAAGCGGTCGAGCACGCTCACCGTCCCCATGTCCGGCGACGAGCTGGACCAGACCGCGCCGAGGCTCGTCGTGGCCAGCATCGCGACCACGGTCTGCGGAATGTTCGGCATGTAGGCCGCGCAGCGATCGCCCGGGTTCACGCCGAGCCGCGCGAGCGTGGCGGTGAGCGCGCCCACCTCGGCGCGCAACTGCTGCCAGCCGATCTCGCGGCGTTCGCACAGCTCGGAGACGAAGACGAGGGCGGGCCGCGCGGCGATCCCGGGACGCAACGCCGGCGCGAGCAGATGCTCGGCGTAGTTCAGCGTTTCGCCTTCGAACCAGCGCGCCCCGGGCATCTCGCGGCGCGCGAGCACGCGCGTCGCGGGCGTCTTCGCGATCACGCCGCTCCATTCGTGGAACGCGCCCCAGAAGCCTTCCAGGTCGTCGACCGACCAGCGCCACAACGACTCGTAGTCGGGAAACGAGAGTCCGCGCGTCTCCTGCAGCCAGCGGTTGAAGCGGGTGATGCCGGCGCGCTCGATTCGCTCGGGGCCGGGGCGCCAGAGGACTTCGGGGGTGGACATCGGAAAGTCTTCGCGGTCGGAGGATCGAATCGACTATACCGAAAGCCGACCTTTAGAATGGCCTTCCGCAGGAAGAGCTGCCGGAGAGATCGATGACACGCACGGCCCCGAGCGACCTACGCCGACGTCCTTCTTCGCGCGTCGCCGCCGGCGCCCGCGCCTTGCTCGCCGCCGCCCTGATGGCCGGCACGGCGTGCATCTCGCAGGCAGCGCCCTTCTCGTCGGTGTTCTTCTTCGGCGACAGCCTGAGCGATTCGGGCAACAACGCCATCGTCGTGGGCGGCGCCGTCACGGCCGTGCCGATCGCCAGCGACGCCTTCGTGCCGACCTATCCCTATGCATCCGGGCGCTACACGAACGGCCTCGTATGGGCGCAGTCGTTCGCGACCCGGCTCGGAACGTCGGCCACGCCGTCGCTGCTGGGGGGAAGCGATTACGCCTACGGCGGCGCCCGCACCGGCCCCGCGGGCGGAGGTTTCCCGTACAGCCTGCGCGATCAGGTGAATCAGTTCCTGGGCACGCTCGCCGGTCCGGTGCCTGCCGAATCGCTTTTCGTCCTCGCGGGGGGCGGGAACAACGCGCGCGATGCGCTGAGCGCCGTCGCCGGCGGCGCGGATCCGATGGCAACGATCGCCGCCACGGCCTACGGCTTCGTTTCCGACGCGCTGGCCATGGTGTCGCAGCTCGTTTCGGCCGGCGCCGACGACATCGTCGTCTGGACGGCCCCGAGCATCGCCTTCGCGCCCGCGGTGACGGCGCTCGGCAGCGCCGAGGCGATCGGCTTCGCCGACGCGCTGGCCGGCGCAATGAATGCCTCGCTCGCCGCGGCGCTCGCTCCGTATGCCGACGTCGTGCAGATCTTCGACCTGAACCGCCTGCTCCTCGACATCGTCGAGCATCCGCTCGCCTACGGTCTGCTCAACGTCACGGACGCCTGCGCGGCAAGCGCCGCCTGCGATCCTTCCACCTATCTGTTCTGGGACGGCATCCACCCCACGTCGGCCGGACACGCGCTGATCGCCGATGCAATGTTCGCGCTGGTGCCCGTTCCCGGATCGCTGGCGCTCCTGCTCGCGGCGTTCGGCCCTGCGCTGCTGCTGGCGAAGCGCCGGGTTCCGCCACGAATCGTCGCGGGTCACCGGCCGACCCGCTGAGGGCATCGACCGACGCGCCAGGCGCTGCGCCGGCGCGACCGCAGCGGCCGCTTCGGGCAAAAAAAAAGCCCGCGAAAACTCGCGGGCTGAATCCACCATGCGGTGGAGGAGGAGACTCCGTGGGGTGTCGCCTGGGGCGCCACCCGCCTGTTCATCTACCGGCCGATCGATTCCTCGAGCGGCGCGGCGCTTCGATCCTGCTTCAGCGATCCCAGCTTGCGCGGGCGACCGCGGCATCGACCTCGGCGCGTACGCGCGGGTCGAGTTCCATCAGAACCTGCAGTGCGCGCTCCTGCTGCCGGGCGCGCACCCGGTCGACCCCGCGGGCGATCCAGGCGGCAAGCGTTCCGCGCGCCTGGGCAGGCTTCGCGCGTCCGTTTCCGACGACGCGCCCGAGACCCCCGTGGGTAGTAACAAGCGTTGTCATGATCGTGTCCTCTGGGAGGTGATGTCCGTTGCGATGGAAGGATTATGGCGATCCCTGATGTATGTTTCCAATGGATGTTAGCCATGAGTATAATTCACTGATCGTATAGATTGATCCGAGCCCATCGATGAATTTCCGGACGCTCGACCTGAACCTGCTGCGCGTGTTCGACGAGGTGATGGCCGAGCGCAACCTCACCCGTGCCGCCCGCAACCTGGCGATGACGCAGCCGGCGGTCAGCAATGCGCTGCGTCGCCTGCGCGATGCGCTGGACGACGAGCTGGTCGTCCGCTCCGGCTACGGGGTGCAGCCCACCCCCACGGCGATCGCGCTGTGGCCGTCGGTGCGACAGGCGCTGCAGCAGTTGCGCGAGACCTTCTCGCCCGCCGAATTCGTCCCGTCGGAGGCGCGCGCGACCTTCACGCTCGCCATGGCCGACGCCACCGCGTCGCTGCTGATTCCGCCGCTGATCGCCTTCGTCGAACACGAGGCGCCGGGCGTCTCGCTGCGCGTGCTGCCGCTGACCACGCGCGACCCGCGCCAGCTGCTCGTCGACGGCGACCTGGACCTTGCGGTCGGTCATTTCCCGGCGGCGATCGCCGCGATCGCGATGGAGGAGATGCGTCCCGACATGGCCGTCGCCTACGGCCATCAGCGCCTGTACAGCAGCCATTACGCGTGCGTGATGCGCCTCGGGCATCCGCTGGCGAATGCCGAACTGACGCTGGACACCTACTGCGAGGCGCACCACCTGCTGGTGAGCTTCTCGGGACGGCCGTTCGGGCACGTCGACGAGACGCTGGCGACGCTCGGCCGATCGCGCCGCATCGTCGTCACCGTGAACCAGTTCTTCACGGCCGGAATCATCGTCGCCAATTCCGACCTGCTCACGGTGCTTCCCAGGCACTTCCTGTCGTCGACCGGGACGACCGACAAGGTCGCGGTGCGCGCGCTGCCCTTCGAGCTGCCGCGCGTGGACGTGCACACGATGTGGCATCGCCGGCGGGAGAATCGCCCCGGGCACGCGTGGCTGCGCGAGTCGATCGCGCGCGCCGCGGCGACGCCGCTGCGTGAACGCGTCGCGCCGCGCAATGCATCGGCGGGGCAGGCCACGGCCGATCCGTCGGTCGCCCCTTCGGAGTGGAAGTGAGCGGGGCTCGACGTCTGCAGCCGGAAGATCTGCGCGGCGTCGCGCGCCTCGGCGTCGGCGCCGCCGAGAAGATCACGGAACTGGTCGAGGCCCTGCATGCGGCGATCGCTCGCGTGCCGGGTACGGCTGCGCCCTCGCCGGCCGATCGCACGCGGGGAATCACCGGTCTCGTCTATGCGGGCGTGCGCGGCGCGATGCGACTCACCGGCCTGGGCCTCGACGCGGCGCTCCGTCGGCTGGCGCCGCGGCGCATCGGCGAACTGCCGTCCTCCGAAGCCCGCGGCGCGGCCATCGCGGCGCTGAACGGTGTGCTCGGCGATCATCTGGCGGCGAGCCGCAACCCGCTGGCGATTCGAATGCGCCTGCGCCGCAACGGTCGCGCCCTCGCCTTGCACCGTGATTCCCTGATCGAAGCATTCCCCGACGCCGACGGACACGTCGTCGTACTGGCACACGGGCTGTGCATGAGCGACCGTCAATGGCTGCGCAACGGCCGCATCGACGATCGACCGGCGAGCGACACCGACGAAGAGCCGCCCTCGGTGCCGCGGCGCTCGCTCGCCATCGCGGCAACGCTCGGTCGCCGCGACGGCGATCTGAAGGACCGGCTCCTGGGCGACGGTCTCGTGCCGCTCGCCAGCGCGCTCGGCAGGCAGACGCGCACGGCGCGGGCGCTGTCCCCGCATGCCGAGAGATCGGTGCAGTACGAGACGAGCCATCTGGCGCTGCTCGATCGCCCCGACGTGTATCGCCTGATCCGCGACTGGCTCGCGGCGGGTCGTCCTGCGGCAGTCGAGGGCCGTCGATCGGCAGCGTGAACCGTCCCTCGCCGATTGCGCAATGCCGCTATCGGCGCTCCTGAAGCCGCTCCAGCGCCTCGCGCAGCCGCGGCGGCAAGGCCACCGGCCGGTTGCTGTCGCGATCGACGTACACGTGCACGAAGTGTCCTTGTGCGCAGGCGAGCGGCTCGTCCTCGCGGAAGATGCCCAGCTCGTAGCGCACGCTGCTGTTGCCCAGGTGCGCCACGCGCAGCCCCGCCTGCACGCGATCGGGGAACGCGATCGGGCGGAAGTAGTGGCAGTTGGTCTCGACGACGAGCCCGACCACCGGGCTGCGCTCGATGTCGAGCGCGCCCGCCTCGATCAGGTACCGGTTGACCGCCGTGTCGAAGAACGAGTAGTAGACGACGTTGTTGACGTGCCGATACGCGTCGTTGTCCATCCAGCGCGTCGTGATCGGACAGAAATGCCGATACGCGTCGCGCCGCTGCGGCGACGGGCGCGCAGCGCCCGTCGGATGCTTCGCAGCCGCCTCGCTCACCCCACCGTGCTCTTCGTCGGCGCCGCGTTCTCCGGCAGCGGCATCGCGGAGCGATCCATCCGCCTGGGCGCGGCGAACTGGCCCGAACCGCGCTGCGGCATCTTGCGCAGGTCGAAGCCCTGCATGTAGGCGGCACGCACGATCACCGTGTATTTCCACGCGGCACCGCCGGCGATCGCCGCCACGCCGGCGAGCGCGAGCAGCGGCACGGAGGCCGGCGCGACGATCCACGCGAGGATCGCGAGCACGAGCGGCGCCGCATGACCGAAGGCGGTCAGCTTCGGCGTGAACGCTTCCAGCACCCGGCGCGACAGCGGCGGGATGCCGTTCGCACGCGCGCTGCCGATGTAGGCGCGCCAGAGCGCGGCGTTCAGCACCGCGAACACGACGATCGACGCGGCGGCGAACGACGGCCACGCGCTCGTGCGCATCGAAGCGCCCAGCGCGAAGGCGACGATGGCCAGCGCGCCGGCGCCTTCCAGCAGCGCCGTGGCGATCAGCATCCACGGCATCAGCGGCACGCGCCAAGCCGGTATTCCGCGCGCCCGGTGAAGGATCTTCGCCTGGCAGAACAGGAACACGGCACCCGACACCGCAACGAACGCGAAAGGCACCGGCCCCGGCGCGACGAGGCTGGCGAGCACCGACGGGAAGAAGACGAGCGAGGCGTACAGCTCGCGCGTCATCCACGACGTCTGCCAGCGCGTGGCCGCGCGCCAGAAGCGCATCTGGCGCCCGATCTTCAGGAACACGCAGAACAGCCCGATCGCCACCAGCAGCGCCGACACGAAGAACAACGAGGGCCCGGCGGCCGGCGCAAGGGCGCCGACGGCCATCGCCGCGGCGCCGGTGAGGGCCAGGCCGGTGCCGATGCCGCCGAAGATCCAGTTCATCGCCGCACGCCAGTCCCAGAAGGTCTGGCGCGGACCGACCAGCGGGTTGGCCGGATCGGCGCGGCGATCGTCGTCGAGGTCTTCGTCGGACACGCTGCGCCCCGGCACCGCCGGAGTCGTGTACAGGTACTTGATCTGCGGATCGGTTCCGACGTCGGCGTTCAGCTGCAGGTACTCGCGCTCGCGCGTCAGGCGCGAGACGTTGCTCTCGGGATCGTTGAAGTCGCCGAACTGGATCGCCTGCGAGATGCACGACGCGGCGCAGGCGGGAGTGGCCTGCGGATCGACGCCGGGCCGCAGTCCCTGCGCCAGGCCTTCGTCGACGCGTTCGACGCAGAAAGTGCACTTCTGCGCGACGCCGATGCGTTCGGGGTGCTCGGTGGCCTTCTCCTGCTTGGTGCGCTGCTTGCCGTAGTAGCCCTTCATTTCGTGCGCGATGGTGCGCGCGTTGTAGGGGCACGAGACGGCGCAGTACGCGCAGCCGATGCACACGTCGTAATTCATCGTCACCAGGCCGTCCTCGCGCTGGCGCGTCGCCCCGGTGGGGCAGACGGGCACGCAGGGCGGCTCGGCGCAATGCTGGCAGCCGGTGACGAGGAACAGCCGCTCGACGTTCGGAAAGCTGCCCTGCTCGACGTCGAGCACGCGGCGCCATTGCACCCCGGGCAGCGTGTCGTTCGCGTGCTTGCAGGCGATCGTGCAGGTCTGGCAGCCGACGCAACGGTTCAAGTCGATGACCATGCCCCAGCGGGGCAGGTGCGACGACGCCTTCGGCCGCGTGCTCGGGGAATATCCGTCGACGCGCGTGCCGAGCACCTGGTCGAGGTCGGCCTGCTGGATCGTGCGGGCGAGCGCGCTTTCGTTGCGCGTGGCGGAACCCGCGGTCCGGTTGACGACGTCGTTCATGCCGCTGCTCCTTGCATCGGTGCGCGCCCCCTGGTGCCCGCACCTGCCTCGACCTGCGGGGCGCCGACGAGTTGTCCGTTCGACGCGCGCCGGATGCGGATGCGCATCACGTCCGAGCCGCTCCCGGTGCCGTCGGTGAGCTTCAGCGACAGATCGGTGAGCGAGTTCAGGCTCGGCAGCGCGAGGTCTTTCGCGAACGGCGTCTTCCAGTGGTCGAACTGGCCGATCATCAGCACCGTGTCGGGACGGATTCCCTCGCGCAGCACCGCGTTGCCTTCGGTGCGGCCGGAAACCGACTCGAGGATCAGGCGCTCGCCCTCGGCGATGCCCAGGCGCCGCGCCGTCGTGCGGTTGACGATCACGCCGCGATGCCCGGCAACGTTGTTGGCGACCTCGTTGATCAGCGGCAGCCCGACGTTGGCGCCCCAACTGTACTGCATCGAGCGCGCGGTGAGCGCCCAGAACGGGAACTCGTCGGGATCGCGCCCGTACTCGCGCGCGTATTCGATCCAGATCTCGGGGAAGCGCTCGTAGGTGGGCAGGAACTCGTACTCGGCGAGCTGGTGCTCCCACCAGCCGACGCCGATCTCGTGCAGGCGGTGCGCGAGCTGGCGCCCGTGGCGCACGACGCGCTCCTGGTACGGCAGCTCGAAGCGCAGGTTCTGTCGCTCGAGCGCGGGGTACAGATACCAGTCGAGCTGCGGGAACGGACGCAGCAGGAAGCCGTTCTCCTTGAACCAGTCGAGGTCCCGCACCTCTTCGCCGTGGGTGAGATCGTGGCTCGCCGCCTTCGCGATCGCGTTCCAGATTTCGTCACCGGCCGGCTTCCTCGTCTCGTCGAGCGAGTAGTCGAAAGCGCCCTTGCGATCGCGCAGCGCCATGCCGGCGGCGCCCTTGTTCACCGCCCGCACGTATTCGGGCAGGATGCCCGCGCGCTCGGCAAGCTCGGTGGAGATGTCGGTGAAGTCCATCACGTCGCAATGCGAGTCGATGGCCGGCTGGCGGATCGCCCAGCCCTCGTGCTTCCAGAACTGCTCGGTGAACTTGGTGCTGCCGATGCGGATGAGCTGCGTGCTCTCCAGGTCGAGCGCCTCCGGCAGCAGGATGTCGGCGAAGTGATTGGTCTCGTCTTCGGTGTAGGAGAAGGCGACGATGAACGGAAACTCGGCCAGCCGCTCGGCGATCTCCGGCGCGTTCCACGACGAGATCGCCGGGTTCGTCCGATAGCAGATCCACATGTCGGGCGGCGTGACGCGCGGCCAGTTCTCGGGCGACTTCTTCTGGAACAGCCACGGCAGGTGCGCGGGCCCGAGCGCCGGCGACCACGGCGAATCGGAAACCAGCGGCACCAGCGTCTTGTACGCGTTGCGGATGTGCGGCTGGCGCATCCAGCCTTCGCGTGACGTCTCGTTGAACTGGTACTGCATCAGGCCGTCGGGGCCGGGCAGCACCGAGCCGACGCGCGAGATCGCCGGCCGGACGAGCTTGACCGTGGTGCCCAGCGTTCCGCCGGGGACCTCGAGCGCGCCGACCAGCACGGCGAGCATCGTGCGCGCCCAGCAGCAGTGATAGCCGCCCCAGCCGTTGTTCACCGACTTGCCGACCATCACGGCCACCGGGCGGAAGGGCAGCGTCTGCCCCTCGATCTCGATCGTCTGTCCGATGCAGGCGTGCGCGACGTATTCGTCGGCGATGCGCCGGATCGTCTCGGCCGCCACGCCGCACTCCTCGGCCGCCCACTCGGGCGAGTACTGCCGCATGTGATCGAGGAAGACGCCGAACGAGGGACGCACGCGCGCGGCCTCGTGCTCGATGCGTTCGTCGTCCGGGCCGTGCTCGACGCCCGCGACGACGAACTCGCCGTCGAGCGCCGGATCCTTCAGGCCGGGGTCGTCGTAGGTTTTCGCGCGCCCGTCGGAGAGGTCCCAGATCAGCGGCTTGCCCGACTCGACGTCACGCAGGAACCAGCCGTTGGGCCCGACGAGATACGGCGAGCTGCTGCGGTTCTTCAGGTACGGCAGATCGCAGGACTTCTCCCAGCCCTGCTCGTGCACGATGCGATGGATCAGCGCGAAGAGGAAGGCGGCATCGGTTTTCGGACGGATCGGCACCCATTCGGCCGACAGGGCCCCGGTGACCGACAGATGCGGCTCGACCTGCACGCGCTTGGCACCGCGCACCCGCGCGTCGGCCTCCCGCCAGATGCCGACCACGCCGCCCGAAGCCTCGACGTTGTTGCCGCAGTTGATGATGTAGTTCACGTACGGCGTGTCGGGCGACACGATGAACGCGCGGTGCCACAACTCGCCGTACAGGTGCTCGGAGTGGTAGCACTTGACGCCCTGCCCCGCGCCGTAGCCCTGGTCGATCGGACCCCAGGCGGCCATGAAGGCCGGGAAGCTGCCCATGTACTGCACCGGGGTTCCGCCGCCGCCGGTGGAGGTGGCCAGGCGCGGAACGCCCTCTTCGTTGAGCAGCCCCTTGGCGCGAATCTCGCGCATCTTCGCGCCGACGATGTCGAGCGCCTCCTTCCAGCTGATCGCGACGAAGCCGGGATCCTCGTTGCGGCCCTTCTTCGGATTCGTGCGCTTCATCGGCTGACGGATCCGGTTCGGGTTGTAGGTCTTCTGCACGAGGCCATAGGCCTTCACGCAGACCCGCCCGCCGCCCGGATGCTCGCCGCTGATGTCGTAGTTCGATTCGATGCGCTTGGCGACGCCGTCTTCGACCTCGACCTTGAGCAGGTCGGGCCCTGCCACGCACTGGTAGCAGTAGATCGGAACCTTCTTCGCAGCCATCGGGGATCCCTCCTCGGATCGTCGATTCTCGCGTCCGCCCCACAGGCGTACCTTAACGCGCCTCAAGAACGAGGGCGTAACGCACCTCGTTCGTGCTCGGCGGGAGCCGGCGCATCCGGAAGGCGGACGCAAAAAAGCCACCCCGGGGGGGTGGCTTCTTCGCGTCGGAGAATTGCCTGACGATTTCCTACTTTCGCAAGCGAGATGCTCACTATCATCGGCGCTACGGCGTTTCACCGTCCTGTTCGGGATGGGAAGGGGTGGTTCCACCGCGCTATGGTCGTCAGGCGTAGCTTTTTGCCCGCCCGCTGCCGGTTTCCCGGCGGCGAACGAACCAATCCTGAAAGAAGATATCGAGACAATCTCGTCGATCTGTTCGTCGCGACCGGGAGGGTAAGCCCGGAAGCGGGGTTGTGAGGCGCACACACAACCTTGCGGCATCGCGCTGAGCGTGACTGCGCAAAGTTATAGGGTCAAGCCTCACGGGCAATTAGTACCGGTTAGCTGAACGCATTACTGCGCTTCCACACCCGGCCTATCAACGTCCTGGTCTAGGACGACCCTTCAGGGGGATCGAGTCCCCAGGGAGATCTCATCTTCAGGCGAGTTTCCCGCTTAGATGCTTTCAGCGGTTATCTCTTCCGCACTTAGCTACCCTGCGATGCCACTGGCGTGACAACAGGTACACCAGAGGTGCGTTCACTCCGGTCCTCTCGTACTAGGAGCAAGCCCCGTCAAATCTCCAACGCCCACAGCAGATAGGGACCAAACTGTCTCACGACGTTTTGAACCCAGCTCACGTACCTCTTTAAATGGCGAACAGCCATACCCTTGGGACCGGCTAC
>QEVN01000065.1 GCA_003576795.1 Burkholderiales bacterium | reverse complement strand
CCTATCGCTGGCGCGTGCTGCTCGCGCTCGTCTGCCTGGTGTCGGCGAAGGTGGCCAACATCGGCGTGCCGCTGATCCTCAAGCGCATCGTCGATGCGCTCGACCTGCAGCCGGGCGACGCGCGCGTCGCGCTCGTCGTGCCGGTGGCGCTGCTCGTCGCCTACGGCCTGTTGCGCGTCGGCGTGACGCTGTTCACCGAACTGCGCGAGGTGATCTTCGCGCGCGTCACGCAGGACGCATCGCGCACGATCACGTTGCAGGTGTTCCGCCACCTGTTCTCGCTGTCGCTGCGCTTCCATCTCGAACGCCAGATGGGCGGGATGTCGCGCGACATCGAGCGCGGCGCGGGGGGCGTATCGAGCCTGATCTCGTACACCCTCTACAGCATCCTGCCGACGATGGTCGAGATCTCGCTGGTGATCGGCTACCTCGTGCTGCACTACGACGGGTCCTTCGCGTCGATCGCGCTCGGCGCCATCGCGCTGTACGTGATCTACACGGTGCGCGTCACCGAGTGGCGTACGCAGTTCCGGCGCCAGGTGAACGAGGAGGACTCGCGCGCGAACACGAAGGCGATCGACGCGCTGCTCAACTTCGAGACGGTGAAGTACTTCGGCAACGAGGAGTTCGAGGCGCGCCGCTACGACGGCAACCTGCTCGCGCGCATGCGCGCGGCGATCCGCTCGCAGACTTCGCTGTCGGTGCTCAATCTCGGCCAGAGCCTGATCGTCGCCTGCGCCGTCACGCTGCTCGTGTGGCGCGCGACCGTCGGCGTGGTCGGCGGCACGATGACGCTCGGCGACCTCGTGCTGGTCAACGCGTTCATGATCCAGCTGTACGTGCCGCTGAACTTCCTCGGGGTGCTCTACCGCGAGATCCGGCAGGCGCTGATCGACATCGAGCGCATGTTCGGGCTGCTCGGCGAGCAACGCGAGATCGCCGACGCGCCCGACGCCCGGCCGCTGGCGCTCGACGCCGATTCGGCGCCCCGCATCCGCTTCGAGCACGTGCACTTCGCCTACGACGCGAGCCGGCCGATCCTGCGCGACGTCGATTTCACGATGGAGCCGGGCACGACGACGGCGGTGGTCGGCGCGAGCGGCGCCGGCAAGTCGACGCTCGCGCGGCTGCTGTTCCGCTTCTACGACGTGAACGCCGGGCGCGTGACGATCGACGGACAGGATCTGCGGCAGGTCACGCAGAAGAGCCTGCGCGCGGCGATCGGCATCGTTCCGCAGGACACCGTGCTGTTCAACGAGACGATCCGCTACAACATCGGCTACGGCCGGCCGGGCGCGTCGCAGGACGAGATCGAGGCGGCGGCGAAGGCGGCGCAGCTGCACGCTTTCGTCGCTTCGCTGCCGCAGGGCTACGACACCAACGTGGGCGAGCGCGGGCTGAAACTCTCCGGCGGCGAGAAGCAGCGCGTGGCGATCGCGCGCGCGATGCTGAAGGATCCGCCGATCCTGCTCCTCGACGAGGCAACCTCGGCGCTCGACAGCCGCAACGAGCAGGCGATCCAGGAGGCGCTGCGCCGCGCGGCGCTCGATCGCACGACGCTGGTCATCGCGCATCGACTGTCGACCATCGTCGACGCCGAGCAGATCCTGGTGATGGCGGGCGGACGGATCGTCGAGCGCGGCAACCACGAGTCGCTGCTGCGCGCCGGCGGCGAATACGCGCGGCTGTGGTCGATGCAGCAGGCCGACGACGAGGCGGCGATGGCGCCGCTGCGATAGCGGCGCGGCGAGCCGGACGAACGGTGAACAGGCCCTAATCCGCGCTGCGACGATCGCGCACTGCGCCGGGAGCCGGCCCGCCCGTGCCTCCCGGCGAGACGCGCGGCGATCCGCCGGGCGAGACGCGCGGGGAACCGGCAGGAGAACCGCCGGGCCGGATCGAGCTGCCTGCCCCCGGCGCGCCGCCGGGCGGAGTGGGCGACATGCGCGGACTCTGCCAGTTCGGCGGCGGCGGGCGCGAACCGCCGCGCCGGTCGTCGCCGGGACGCCAGCGGTCGGGCCCCGGGCGATCGGGTCGATAGTGCGGCGGCCGGTAGCGGGGAGCGTCCTGATACCACAGGCCGAAGCTGAACGGCACGTAGGGGGCGTAGGGATACCAGCCGTAGCTCGGATAGAGCGGCGGCGTGACGATGACCGGGGGAGAGACCGTGCCCGGCGGGACGGCGGTGACCGGCGGCGAAACCGGACCCCGACCCGCCATCGCGGAGGCCTCGCGAACCGCGTCGATCAGTTCGGCATCGGCGCCCGATTGCAGCAGCAGGTCGATGTCCGCGCTGGTGGCGGGCGCGAGCAGGCCGTTCTCGTCGACGTCGTCCGCGATGTCGTGCGACGAGCGGCCGGAGCGCAGTGCGGCGACGATCTCGCCCAGGCTCAGCGGCTGGCGTACGGCGTAGGGAGATGCGCCGTACGGGGAGGGGTCGTAGGGGGACGGATCGTAGGCGCCGGGTGTGGCGACGACGTTGCCGTAGCGGACTTCGTCGGTGGTGGCGCAGCCGGCGCCGGCGAGCGCGACGAGTGCGAGCGGGAGCGCGACGCGCACGAAGCGCGCGGGAGCGGGCGGTTGCGGCGCGCGCCGCGATGCGGGGGTCGGCATGTCCTCTTCAACGTGCGATCGCGTCGCGTCGTTGACGCAAGCGGGCTGCCCGGCCGGGTACGCGGGCCCGGGTACGCGGCGAAGCGCACGGGGTCTTTGTGCGAAGATCCCCGGTTCGGTTCGCGCAGCGTCGAGCGGCTCTGCCGCCGGGAGAACGACGCGGCGCCGTCTCGCGAAGGAGTCCCGCATGTCGGTTCATCGCATCGCAGTGCTTCCCGGCGACGGGATCGGCAAGGAAGTGGTCCCCGAGGGCCTTCGCGTGCTCGAGGCGGCCGCGAAGCGCTTCGACATCGGCCTGCGCTTCGATCATTTCGACTTCGCCAGCTGCGACTACTACGCGCGGCACGGCCGGATGATGCCCGAGGACTGGAAGGCGCGGATCGGCGGGCACGATGCGATCTTCTACGGCGCGGTCGGCTGGCCCGCGACGGTTCCCGATCACGTCTCGCTGTGGGGCTCGCTGCTGCGCATCCGCCGCGAGTTCGACCAGTACATCAACCTTCGCCCGGTGCGGCTGATGCCCGGCGTGGCTTCTCCGCTGGCCGGCCGCGGTCCGGGAGACATCGACTTCCACGTCGTGCGCGAGAACACCGAAGGCGAGTACTCGTCGGTGGGCGGACGCATGTTCGAGGGCACCGACCGCGAGTTCGTGCTGCAGGAGTCGATCTTCACGCGCACCGGCGTCGATCGCGTGCTGCGCTTCGCCTTCGAGCTGGCGCGCAGCCGGCCGCGGCGCAGGCTCGCGTCGGCGACGAAATCCAACGGCATCTACGTGTCGATGCCCTACTGGGACGAGCGTGTCGCCGCGATGCGCGAGCAGTATCCCGAGGTCGCCGTCGAGCAGTACCACATCGACATCCTCACTGCGCATTTCGTGCGCAATCCCGACCGCTTCGACGTCGTCGTCGCGAGCAATCTGTTCGGCGACATCCTGTCCGATCTCGGCCCGGCCTGCGCCGGCACGATCGGCATCGCGCCGTCGGCGAACATCGACCCCGAGCGGCGCTTCCCGTCGCTGTTCGAGCCGGTGCACGGCTCGGCGCCGGATATCGCAGGGCGCGGCATCGCGAATCCGATCGGACAGATCTGGTGCGGCGCGATGATGCTCGACCACCTCGGTCATCGCGATGCGCACGATGCGATCGTCGCCGCCATCGAGCGCGTCACCGCGAACGGGCCGCGCACGCCCGACATGGGCGGCGACGCGAAGACCGCCGACGTCGGGCGCGCCGTGGCCGAAGCGCTCGCCTGATGCTCGACGCGCGTCGCCTGCTGCTCGACAGCTTCGAGGCCGCGGTTGCCGCGGCCGATCCGCTGTGCGTGCTCGGCGCGGCCTTGCCGTCGGCCGAACAGATCGGCCGCTTCGCGCGCACGCGCGTCGTGGGCGCGGGCAAGGCGGCGGCGAGCATGGCGATGGCCGTCGAGCGGCGCTGGCCGTCCGACGCCCCGCTCGACGGCCTGGTCGTCACACGCTACGCGCACGGCCTGCCGTGCCGGCGCATCGAGGTGGTCGAGGCGGGCCACCCGGTGCCCGACGAGGCGGGAGAGCGGGCGGCGCAGCGCATGCTCGGACTGGTCGGCGAACTCGGCGAGAACGACCTGCTCGTCGCGCTGCTGTCGGGCGGCGGCTCGAGCCTGCTCAGCCTGCCGGTCGCCGAAGTGCCGATCGACGACCTGAAGAAGGTCACGCGCGCGCTGCTCGCCAGCGGCGCGCCGATCCAGGACATCAACGTCGTGCGCAAGCACCTGTCGCGCATCCAGGGCGGGCGGCTGGCGCAGGCCACGCGCGCGCGCGTGCTGCTGCGGATGATCTCCGACGTCGCCGGCGACGATCCCAGCTCGATCGCCAGCGGTCCGTGCTCGCCCGATCCGAGCCGCTACGCCGATGCGATCGCCGTGCTCGAACGCTGGCGCGTCGATGCGCCCGCCAGCGTGCGCGCGTGGCTGCAAAGGGGAGCGCGCGGCGAGGCCCCCGAGACGCCGAAGCCGGGCGACGCCGCTTTCGATCGGGTCGACTCGCGGATCGTCGCCACCCCGCACGTGAGCCTGGAGGCCGCGGCCGCCGTGTTCGAGCGCGCGGGCGTGCGTCCGGTGATCCTCGGCGACACGATCACCGGCGAGGCGCGAGACGTCGCGCAGGTGATCGGCGCGATCGCGCGCGAGATCGCCCGCCACGGGCAGCCTTTCGCGCGTCCGGTCGCGCTGCTTTCGGGCGGCGAGTGCACGGTGACGATTCGCGGCGGCGGCACCGGCGGGCGCTGCACCGAGTTCCTGCTCGCGCTCGCGCTCGAATTGCGCGGGATCGACGACGCCTGGGCGATCGCTGCCGACACCGACGGCATCGACGGCTTCGGCGAGAACGCCGGTGCGCTGCTCGCGCCGGACACGCTCGCGCGCAGCGCTGCGGCGGGGCTCGATGCGCGAGCCCGGCTCGACGACAATGACGCCGGAGGCTTCTTCGGCGCACTCGGCGATCTGCTCATCACCGGGCCGACGCGCACCAACGTCAACGACTACCGCGCGCTGCTGCTGTTGCGCGGCGACGCGCGCGAGGCGCAGGCATGAACGCGAACGAGAGGACTATACCGAGGACCACACCGGGGACGACACCGGGAACCGCACCGCGAAGCACGCTGCAGCTGACGCGTCCGGACGACTGGCATCTGCATCTGCGCGACGGCGACGCGCTGCGCGCCGTCGTCGGCGCGAGCGCCGCGCAGTTCGCGCGCGCGATCGTGATGCCGAATCTTCGTCCGCCGGTGGCGACGGTCGAAGACGCGCTCGCGTATCGCCGGCGCATCCTCGATGCGCTGCCGCCGGGCGCGCGCTTCGTGCCGCTGATGACGCTGTACCTGACCGATCGCACGTCGGCCGACGAAATCCGGCGCGCGCGCGACAGCGACTGCGTGCACGCGGTGAAGCTCTACCCGGCCGGCGCGACGACGAACTCCGACGCCGGCGTCACCGACCTGCGCCGCACCTGGCCGGCGCTCGACGCGATGCAGGCCGCGGGGATGCCGCTGCTCGTGCACGGCGAAGTGGCCGACCCCGAGGTCGACGTGTTCGATCGCGAGGCCGTCTTCATCGACCGCGTGCTGATTCCGTTGCGACGCGACTTCCCGGCGCTGCGCGTCGTCTTCGAGCACGTGACGACGCGTGAGGCGGTGCAGTACGTCGAGCACGCCGAGGGCGACATCGGCGCGACGATCACGCCGCAGCACCTGCTGTACGACCGCAATGCGATCTTCGCCGGCGGGCTGCGCCCGCACCGCTACTGCCTGCCGGTGCTCAAGCGCGAGACGCACCGTCGCGCGCTCGTCGAAGCGGCCACCGGCGGCAACCCGCGCTTCTTCCTCGGCACCGACAGTGCGCCGCACGCCGCGCGCCTGAAGGAGCACGCGTGCGGCTGTGCCGGCTGCTATACGGCGCCGCATGCGCTCGAGTCGTACGCGACGGTGTTCGAGGCCGCCGGCGCGCTCGAGCGGCTCGAGGCCTTCGCGAGCTTTCACGGGGCCGACTTCTACCGGCTGGCGCGCAATACCGAGCGCATCGAGTTGCGCCGCGAGCGCTGGACGATGCCCGAGTCGCTGCCCTTCGGCGCCGATTCGATCGTCCCGCTGGCCGCCGGCGAGACGCTGCCGTGGAAGCTGGTCGCCTGACGCCGTGCGGCGCCGCCGGTAGAATGTCTGGCGGAGCGGGTCGGACGGTCGCCGCCGCGCAAGCGGCGGAGGAAGGTCCGGACTCCACAGGGCAGGATGCTGGCTAACGGCCAGGCGCAGCAAGCCGCAAGGCCCAAGGCGACGGAAAGTGGAACAGAAAGCACACCGCCCAAGCGGCGTTCGAGAGAGCGCCGACGGCAAGGGTGAAAAGGCGAGGTAAGAGCTCACCGCGCGCGTGGCGACACGCGCGGCACGCCAAACCCCATCCGGAGCAACATCGAATAGGCACGCGCGCGAGCCTCGCGGCTCGCACAGGGCGGCCCGCCCGAGCGTGCGGGTGGATGGCTCGAGCGGCCGGGCAACCGGCCGCCCAGACGAATGACCGTCGCGCCGGTTCGCCGGCGCACAGAATCCGGCCTACAGACCCGCTCCCCTTTTTTCGCGATGGTGCAACCGCGTTTCGTTCGCGGCGCACCTTCGCATCGCCGCGCTACAGTTCGATCCCGCAGCGCCCCGGCGCGATCAGGTTCTGCGGGTCGAGCGCCCGCTTCAGCCGCCGCTCGACGTCGCGCTTCACCGGTCCGTAGGTGGCGGCGACCTTCTCGGCGAAGGCGGTGCTCGCGCGGTACACGCCGTAGCCCTCCTTCGCGAAGCTGTGCAGCAGTTCGTCGTAGCAAGCGTAGGCCTTCTGCATCTCGGCCGGATCGGTGCGGTCGTAGAGCAGGTCGATCACGTGATGCATGTCGCGCCAGCCGACGATGAATTCGCCCACGTAGTCGAAGCCGTATTTCGCGAGGATCGACTTCGCCATGCGCATCTGCTTGAGCGTCTCGCTGCCCTTGGCCTGCGACACCGGCGCGAACCACATCGAACCGCCGCCGCCGCGCCAGTTGTACAGGCCGAACTCGCCGAGGTTCGGCTTGCCCTTCATCAGGTCGAAGCGGTATTCGACCGCCTTGCTTCCTTTCGTCTCCTCGGCGGGCACGATCCGTCCGCCGCTCGCCGCCGCGACCGCTTCGATGATCTTCCAGTTCGCGTCGTTCGTTTCCTTCGTGCCGTACAGCGCCGCGTAGACGTTCCACGCGCCGATGCGGTGGTCCTTGCGGATGCGATCGACGGCCTCGTCGCTGATCGCGCCTGGGCCCGTGTGGTACTGGGCGCGCTGCACCGGCGTGCACGGGGCCTCCCACAGCGTGTGCGCGATCACGACGGCATTCGGGATCACCATCGCGATGCGCAGCGGCCGCAGCGCCTCGACGATCTTCGTGATGTCGCTCTCGTCCGGGTACTGGATGCAGAACGGCCGGAAATCGGGCGGCGCGGGCATCAGCCACATGCCGAGCTTGGTGACGATGCCGTAGTTCGACTGCGTGAACAGGCCGTCCAGCGTCGGGCCGTAGCCCCACTTGAACACCTGCCAGGTGTTCGAGCCCGGCATCGAGCCCATGCCGGTGCGCAGCACCTGGCCGTCGGCGAGCACGACCTCCATGCCGCTCGAGAACAGGAAGTGCTCGCCGTACGGCGTGTAGCCCACGCCGCGGTCGACCGTGTTGCCCAGCGGCCCGGCGATCGCCGACGGCGCCGGGCACGAGAACCACAGCGGCAGCTTGTTCTCCTGCAGGTAGTCGTAGAGCTGCTGGTAGGTCACGCCGGGCTCGACCAGCGCGGTGCACAGGTCGGCGTCGACCGACAGGATCCGGTTCATCCGCCGCAGGTCCATCACGATCTGCCCGCGCCGCACCGGGGCCGCGGAACCGTAGCCGAGGTTCTTCCCGGTAGAGATCGGGTAGACCGGCAGCTTGTGGCGGCTGAGCACCTTCATGATCGCCTGCACCTGCTCCACGTCGGCCGGCGTGATCGCCGCCGACGGCGCGTGCTGCTCGTCGGGCACGGGAAGCATGATCTTGTTGTACGAGGCCAGGCGCTCGGGCTCGGCGACCACGTGCTCGCGGCCGACGATCGCGCGCAGCTCGTCGAGCGCCTTGGCGAAGGTCGCTGCGGTGCTGCCCTGGGGCAGGGGCATGCCGTTGGAACTCATCTGCTTCGTCTCCGTTGTGTGCTGTGCATTCAGAGGGCGATCACCAGCGAAACGATGCCCGCGGCTCCTGGCCGCTGCAGCGCGATCGCGTCGCCGTCGTACATCGGTTCAGTGCTCGCGCCCGCGAGCCCCTGGGCGTGGCGGCGAGCCAGGCGCTGCGGCCAGCCGGCGAGCGGCTCCGACCACACCCGTGCGGTGCCTTTGTCGACGCGTCGTGCGCAGTGGCGCACGAACCCGCCGTCGAAGCGAAGCTGCGCCTCCTCGAGGCAGACGCCTCCCCGCGCGGCGGCGACCTGCTGCAGCAGCACGGCGCCCGAGTCGTCGAGCAGCGCGACGAGGCGCGCGCCGGTCGACCCGGCGACGATCGAATCGATGTCGGCGAAGCGGGCGAAGGCTGCCGCATCGACGGCGATCGAGGCCGGAGCGAGGCCTGCGGCGCCCAGCGCGCGCTGCAGGCTCTCCGCGGCCATGACACACGGCGCGAGGTCGGCCCGATGCACGATGCGAACCGGCGTAGCGGCGGAGCGGAGGCGCTGCGTCGCATCCGCCGCCGGCGGCACGAGCGCGGCACGCGCGACGAAGGGCGCGCCGGCGAATGCGCCGGCGACCGCCACGGTTTCGAGGAAGCGGCGCCGGTCCATCACTGCACCTGCCTGCCCGCGACCAGCCGCGCGATCTGCGTCAGCGTTTCGTCGTCGATCTCGGTGGGACGGAAGCTGGGCATCGCGCGGTTGCCGTAGCGCACCATGTGCCGCACGTAGTCCACCTCGAGATTGCGTCCCTTGATCACGGGACCCACGTTGGCCTCGTGACAGTAGGCGCAGACCTTCGCGTAGGCCTCCTGGCCGCTCTGCCATTTGCCGCTGCTGTCGGCGAGGGCGCTGGAAGCGATCGTCGCGAGAGCGAGGGCGGCGAGCCGCCCGGCCGTGCGGTGGCGGCGGTTTCCGTTGTGCATGGTTCTCCTCCGGGTTGTCCGCTACCGGGTTCGCAAGTTCCATGCCGGAACGGATTCCGCCGCGGCCCCAGAGGACGGCGAGCGAACCGCCGCAGCCGAAGCGCCCGGCGGGCATCGATCAAATGGTCAATTCGCCGCCGCTTCAATCAATTGATCAATGCGGCTCGTGCGCCGGAGGGGCGCGACGCAGGGTCGGCGCGCACCGCGCGCCGCCGGGCAGGCGCTGCGCTACAGTGACAGCGCCATGCCCGGGCAGCAGACCTCCGACCCCACGCAGTTCCAGCAGCGGCTGAGCGAGCTCGCTTCGCGCCTGCGCTTCTCGCTCGAGTCCGGTCACATCTGGCTCGGCGAGCAGCGCATGCTGCTGATGCACGGCGCTTCGATCGAGGCGCTGCGCAAGGAGCTGATCGACTCGCTCGGCATCGTCCGCGCGCGCGGCGTGCTGACGAGGATCGGCTTCGCCTCCGGCGCACGCGACGCGGCCTGGGCGCGCGAGCTGTATCCGCAGGCCTCCGACACCGAGCTGCTCGGCATGGGACCGATGCTGCACACGCTCGAAGGCATCGTCCACGCGCGCGCCGATGCGATGACGATGGACATCGCGCGCGGCGTCTTCGACGGCGAGTTCACCTGGGAGAGCTCGTACGAGGCCGACGTGCACTGCCATCTCTATGGCGTCGCCGACGAGCCGGCGTGCTGGATGCAGGTCGGCTACGCGTCGGGCTACTCGACCACGCTGATGGGCCGGCTCGTGCTGTTTCGCGAGACGACCTGCCGCGCCGCCGGCGCGGCGTGCTGCCACATCGTCGGGCGCACTGCCGACGAGTGGCCCGATGCGGCCGAGCAGATCCGGCTGCTCGAGCCCGACTCGATCGCCGAGGCGATCCTGCGGCTGCAGGCCGAGGTGCGCAGCCTGCGCCGCTCGCTCGAGCGCGATACCGCCAGCGAGGAGATCGTCGGCCGCGCGCCGGCCGTCGTTCGTGCCTGGGAGCTCGTTCGCAAGGCGGCGCCGAGCCAGGTCACCGTGCTGCTGCTCGGCGAGACGGGCGTCGGCAAGGAGATGTTCGCCCGTGCGCTGCACGCGGCGAGTACCCGTGCACAGGCGCCTTTCGTGGCGGTGAACTGCGCCGCGCTGCCCGAGACGCTGATCGAGTCGGAGCTCTTCGGCGTGGAGAAGGGCGCCTTCACCGGCGCGCACCAGTCGCGCCCGGGCCGCTTCGAGCGTGCGCAGGGCGGCACGCTGTTCCTCGACGAGGTGGGCGAGCTGCCGGCGCAGGCGCAGGCCAAGCTGCTTCGCGTGTTGCAGGAAGGCGAGTTCGAGCGGGTCGGCGACCTGCGCACGCGCAAGGTCGACGTCCGCGTGGTGGCGGCGACGAACGTCGATCTCGAGCGCGCCGTCGCGCAGGGCGCCTTCCGCCGCGACCTGTACTACCGGCTGAACGTCTATCCGGTCGTCGTTCCGCCGCTGCGCGAGCGCCCCGAGGACATTCCGGAGCTGGTGCGGCATTTCGTCGACCGGAGCTGCGCACGACACGGCAAGCACGTGCTGGGCGTGACCGACCGTGCGCTGCACGCGCTTCGCCAGTACGCGTGGCCGGGCAATGTCCGCGAGCTCGAGAACGTCATCGAGCGCGGCGTCATCCTCGCGGCACAGGGCGCGCACATCGACCTGGACGATCTCTTTCCGTCGATCACCGCGGTCGCCCGCGGCCGTCGCACCGCCGGGCTGGGGCCGGACGGCCGCATGCTGCGACCCGACGAGGATGCCGTCAGCGCCTTCCTCGACCACGTCGCGCGGCACCACGTGGGGCTCGACGAGGTCGAGTCGCTGCTGATCGACGCGGCGGTGGCGAAGGCCGGCGGCAATCTGAGCTCGGCCGCGCGCGCGCTCGGCATCACCCGGCCGCAGCTGGCGTATCGGCTGAAGAAACGGGCCGCCCCCGTCCGATAGGCCCGGTTCCGGCTGCTCTTCATGTTTTACGTTGCAAGTGAGCTTCAACGCGCTGATTCCGCAGCGATTGTCCGATCATTCCTCGCTTGAACTCCCGCGCCTAAGTCCCTGTTGCGACTGGAAAAATGCCGATTCCGCCGGCTTGCCTTGGCGTTCGCTTTTCCGTAGAGTGGCGCCAGGTGCAAATAAGTGGGTTTTTGTGGGAGGAGAGTGGCTGAAAAGCCGGTTTCGTCCCACGCGAGGTCGGGTCGGAAACCGCATGTTCCAGGGAAGCTCTGCGCTGCTGCTCGATGCGAAGGGCCGGATGACGGTCCCGACGCGTCACCGGGATGCGCTTTCCGAGCAATGTGAGGGCAAACTCACATTGACGCGCCATCCCGACGGCTGCCTGCTGCTCTTTCCCCGGCCGGTGTGGGAGACGCACCGCGAACGGCTCGCCTCGATGCCGATCGGCGCGCGCAACTGGACGCGCATCTTTCTCGGCAACGCGCTCGACGTCGACATGGACGGCACGGGCCGCATCCTCATTTCGCCCGAATTGCGTACCGCCGCCTCTCTGACTCGCGAAGTGATGATGCTCGGCATGGGCAGCCACTTCGAGATCTGGGACAGCGCGCTGCTGGCGGCGAAGGAACGCGAAACGATCGAGGCAGGCATGCCCGAAGCGATCGCGAACTTCAATTTCTGAACCACGAACACCGTGAACGGCGCGAAGGCGTGCAGGCAGGACTCGGTCACGAGACGGTCTTCCTCGACGAGGCGGTCGAAGCGCTCGCGATCCGTCGCGACGGCTGCTATCTCGACTGCACCTTCGGCCGCGGCGGGCACAGCGCGGCGATCCTCGCGCGCCTGGGGCCCGGCGGCCGGCTGCTCGCGCTCGACCGCGACCCCGAGGCCGTCGCCGTCGGCCGGGCGTGGACCGATTCGCGCTTCGCGATCGAGCATGCGCGCTTCTCCGCGCTCGATGCGGCGCTCGATGCGCACGGCATCGCGCTCGTCGACGGCGTCGTGTTCGATCTCGGCGTTTCCTCGCCGCAGCTGGACGACCCGGCGCGCGGCTTCAGCTTTCGCGCCAGCGGCCCGCTCGACATGCGGATGGATCCGACGCGCGGAATCCCGGCTCGCCAGTGGCTGCTCGAGGCGAGCGAAGACGAAATCGCGAAGGTGGTGAGCGACTATGGGGAAGAACGGCTTGCTGTTCCGATTGCAAAGGCGATTGTTGCTCGCCGCAGCGAACTCGGGGCCGACGCGTTGCGCACGACCGGAGAGCTTGCCGCGCTCGTCGCCGCTGTCGTCCGCCGCCGCGGGCGGGCGCCGCTGGGCAAGGACCCGGCCACACGCACGTTTCAGGCTCTACGGATTCACGTCAATCAGGAACTCGAAGAGCTCCCGGTAGCGCTGGACC
>QEVN01000064.1 GCA_003576795.1 Burkholderiales bacterium | reverse complement strand
GCGACGGAGGCCGCCGGGCCATCCGCCGCCAGCGGGCACGGGCCGGGCACGAGAGAACCGGGCGCGAGCGAATCGACCGGGCGCGCACCCAGCCAGGGCGCCGGCGTGGACCTCGCCGTGCTCGCCGTCGATTCCGCGTACCTGCTCGACGCCCTGCGCGAGGCGATCGCGCTCGGCGCGCGCACGGCGATGCTGCTGTGCCAGACGCCGGGGCCCGCCGTCACGGAGCCGCTGCTCGAGATGGCGCGCGAGGCGCGCATCCGGCTGCTCGGCCCCGGCACGCTGGGCTTCGCGCGTCCGCCGCGCAGGCTCGACGCCGGGCGGCTCGGCGCACTGCCGCCGCCGGGCAACGTCGCGCTGGTCTCGCAGTCCGGCGTGCTGGGCGGCGCGATCCTCGACTGGGCCGGCGACACCGCGATCGGCTTCTCGCTGGCGGTGTCGCTCGGCGCCGAACTCGACATCGACGTCGCGCAGGTGCTCGACTTCCTCGCGAACGATCCGTCGACCAAGGCGGTGGTCGTCTATCTCGAGGCGGTGCGCGATCCGCGCAGCTTCATGAGCGCGCTGCGCGCGCTCGCCTCGGTCAAGCCGGTCGTCGTGCTCAAGGGCGGGCGCGACGCCGCCAGCCGGCCGACGGCGCGCACGCATTCGGGGGCGATCGTCGGCAGCGACGCGATCTACAGCGCGGCGCTGCGACGGGCGGGCGCCGTGCAGGTGCGCCTGTTCACGCAGCTGTTCACGGCGGTGCGCTATCTCGCGTCGCGCAACTGGCCCCTGGGCAAGCGGCTCGCGATGATCGGCAACGGCAACGGACCGCTCGTGCTCGCCTCCGACCAGGCGTGGTTCGCCAACATCCGGCTGCTGCCGTACACCGAGCCGACGAGGCGCCGGCTCGAGGCGGCGCTGCCGGGCGTCGAGATCTCCAATCCGTTGAACCTGGGGCTCGAGGCGAGCGCCGACGACTACGCCGGCGCGCTGGAGGCCATCGCCTACGACCCGGAGTCGGACGCGATGCTCGTGCTGCTGTCGCCCTTCGCCGGGGTGGACGCGCCGCAGATCACCGAGCGCATCGCGCGCATCGCCGGCACGCTGGGCAAGCCGCTGTTCGCCTGCTGGCTCGGCGACAACTCGACGCGGCCGCTGCGCGCCTGGCTCGATGCCGCCGGCGTGCCCGTCTATCGCACGCCGGAGGCCGCCGTGGATGCGTTCTCGACGGTGGCCACCTTCTACCAGAACCAGCTGCTGCTGCAGCAGACGCCCCGCTCGCTATCCGACATGACGGCACCCGACGTCGCCCGCGCGCGCTCGGTGCTCGAGGCGGCGCTCGCCGAGGGGCGCGAGGTGCTGACCGAGCTGGAATCGAAGACGCTGCTCGACGCCTTCCACGTTCCGGTGAACCGCACGGTGCTGGCGAGCAGCCGCGACGAGGCGGTGGCGGCAGCCGACCGGATCGGCTATCCGGTGGCGATGAAGATCAGCTCGTCGGACGTCGCGCACAAGAGCGACGTCGGCGGCGTGTCGTTGAACGTGCGCAACGCCAACGAGGTGCGCGAGCAGTACGACGCGATCCTGCAGTCGGTGCGCGCCGCGCGTCCGGTCGCGCGCATCCAGGGCGTGACGCTGCAGCCGATGAAACTGGGCCGCCATGGCCGCGAGCTGTATGTGGGCGTGTTCCGCGATCCGCTGTTCGGACCGGTGATCGCATTCGGCACGGGCGGCACGCGCGTGGAGATCCATCGCGACACGACGGTGGAGTTCCCGCCGCTGAACAGCTTTCTCGCGCGCAGCATGATCGCGCGCACGCGGGTGGCACGCACGCTCGGCGAATACGGCGATGCGCCGGCCGTCGATCTCGAGGCGCTCGAGCGGCTGCTCGTGCGGGTTTCGGAGATGGTGTGCGAACTGCCGCAGCTCGCCGAGCTGGACATCAATCCGATCATCGCCGACGCGGGGGGACTGATCGCCGTGGATGCGCGCGCGGTCGCCGATGCGAAGCTTCCGGCACGCGAGCCGCACGACCAGCGTCGCTACGCGCACATGGCGATCATGCCGTATCCGTCGGAGCTGGTGCGCAGCTGCACGCTGCGCGACGGACGCGCCTACACGATCCGGCCGATCCAGGCCGAGGACGGCGAGCGGCTGCAGCGCTTCGTGCGCGGGCTTTCGGAGCAGTCGCGCTATTTCCGCTTCATCTCGGCGCTGAACGAGCTGTCGCCGCGCATGCTGGTGCGCTATACGCAGATCGATTACGACCGCGAGCTGGCGCTGGTGGCGGCGCTGCCCGGCGAAACGGACGAGTCGATCATCGGCGTCGTGCGCTACCTGCTGAACCCCGATCGCCGCAGCTGCGAGTTCGCCATCGCGATCGCCGACGAAATGCAGCGCCAGGGCCTGGGCACGACGCTGATGCAGGCGATCGTCGAGCACGCCCGCAGGCGCGGCCTCGAGCGCATCGAGGGATTCGTCCTCGCCGCCAACGCGCCGATGATGCGATTGATGCAGGCGCTCGGCTTCTCGGTGCAGACCGATCGGGACGATCCGGCGTTGAAGCGGGTGTGGCGCGATCTTGGTCAGGAGTGATACGCCGTCACCCGCTCCACTTCCTCCTTCGAGCCGAGGATCACCGCCACGCGCTCGTGCAGCTTCTTCGGCGCGATCTCCATGATCCGCTGCAGGCCGTTGGTGGCCGCGCCGCCGGCCTGCTCGACGAGGAAGGACATCGGGTTCGCTTCGTAGAGCAGGCGCAGCTTGCCGGGCTTCGAGGGATCGCGGTTGTCGCGCGGGTAGAGGAAGATGCCGCCGCGCGTCATGATGCGATGCACGTCGGCAACCATCGATGCGACCCAGCGCATGTTGAAGTCGACGCCCCGCGGGCCTTCCTTGCCGGCGAGCAGCTCGTCGATGTAGCGCTTGACCGGCGGTTCCCAGTGGCGCGCGTTCGACGCGTTGATCGCGAACTCGCGCGTGCTTTCGGGAATGCGCATCCGATCGGCGGTGAGCATCCACGCGCCCGGCTCGCGATCGAGCGTGAAGCAGGCGACGCCGTCGCCGACGGTGAGCACGAGCAGCGTCGAGGGGCCGTAGACCGCGTAGCCTGCCGCCACCTGCTTCACGCCCGGTTGCAGGAAGTGCGTCTCGTCCGGGTCCTTCACGCCTTCCGGCAGGCGCAGCACCGAGAAGATCGTGCCCACCGACACGTTGACGTCGATGTTCGACGAGCCGTCCAGCGGGTCGTAGAGCAGCAGGAACTCGCCCTTCGGATAGCGGTTCGGGATCGGGTACGGATGGTCCATCTCCTCGGAAGCCATGGCCGCGAGGTTGCCGCCCCATTCGTTCGCTTCGAGCAGCGCCTCGTTGGCGATGACGTCGAGCTTCTTCTGCGACTCGCCCTGCACGTTCGACGAGCCGGCTTCGCCGAGACAGTCGGCGAGTGCGCCCTTGGACACCGCGATGCCGATGCGCTTGCAGGTGCGTGCGATCACCTCGAGCAGCATGCGCAGCTCGGCGGGAATGAGCCCCTTCTCGCGCTGCTTCTCGACGAGGTACTGGGTGAGGCTGACGGGGCGGGGCGGCATGACGGCTCCTGCGGGCAATGGAATGGGGTGCGGCTTCAGGCGAGCGCCTTCTCGACGATCTCTCGCACGTCGTTCGACAGCGGCCGATGTTGCGCGACGCGTTCGAGCGCCGCGCGCATCAGCGCCTGCCGGCCGGGTTCGAACTTGCGCCAGCGATCGAGCGCGCGCGCCAGGCGCGCGGCGACCTGCGGATTCAACGCATCGGCCTCGAGCACGCGTTCGACCCAGAAGTCGTAGCCCGAGCCGTCCGCGGCATGGAACTCGGCGAGGTTGCCGTTGCAGAAGCTGCCGACGAGCGCACGCAGCCGGTTCGGGTTGCGCATCGAGAACGCCGGATGGCGCATCAGCTCGCGCACGCGGTCGAGCACCGGTGCGTCGCCCGGCCGGCGCTGCATCGTCGCCTGCAGCGCGAACCACTTGTCGAGCACGAGCGGTTCGCCGGCATGACGCGCGGCGAAACGCGCGAGCGCGTCGTCGCGCGGCGCGCCCGCCGTGCGCAGCAGGGCGTGCAGCGCGCCGATTCCGTCGGTCATGTTGTCGGCGGCGTCGAACTGCGCGACGGCCGCGTCGATCGCCTCGCGTGCCTGCGTTTCGACCCAGTACGCGAGCGAAGCGTTCTTCAGCGCGCGTCGCCCGGCGGCGGCGGGATCGGGCGAGTAGGCCGCGTCGTCGTTGCATGCCGACCAGGCGTTGCGCCAGTCCGCGGCGAGCGCGTCCGCCAGGCATCCGCGCACGGCATTGCGCGCGTCGCGCAGCGCCGACGGGTCGACCACTTCGAGTTGCTCGGCGACGAAGCCTTCCGACGGCAGCGTGAAGAGCTGCTCGCGAAACGCCGGATCGAGCGCGTCGTCGCGCAGCAGCGCGCCGACCGTCCGCACCAGCGGGGCGCAGCGCTGCTGCGCATCGGCGCCGGCGAGCACGGCGAGGATGCTCGCGACGATGAAGCGCTGCAGCGCCTCCCAGCGATTGAACGGATCGCTGTCGTGCGCGGCGAGCAGCGCGAGCGCGACGTCGTCGTAATCGTGCTCGACGACGATCGGCGCGGAGAAGTCGCGCGCGAGCGAAGGCAGCGGTTCGACGTCGACGTCGTCGAACACGAACACGTGCCGCACCTGCGTCAGCTCGAGCACGGTGGTGTGCTCGCCGGTTTCGCCGGCCCGGGCGCGCAGCACGGGCCGCGGGCCTTCGTCGGCGAGCTCGGAGATGCGCAGCGGCCGGTCGCGGCCGTCGTCGCGCCCGACCAGGCCGACGGCGAAGGGAATGTGCAACGGCAGCTTCAGCGGCTGGCCAGGGGTGGGCGGGGTTCGCTGTTCGAGCTCGAGCGTGTAGCGCCGGGCCGCGGCATCGTAGCGGCCGCGCGCGCGCACGCGCGGGGTGCCGGCCTGCGAGTACCAGAGGCGGAACTGCTCGAATGGCTGGCCGTTGGCGTCGCCGATCGCCGAGACGAAGTCGTCGCAGGTGACGGCCTGGCCGTCGTGGCGCGCGAAATACAGGTCGAGGCCGCGACGGAAGCCGTCGCGTCCGGTGAGCGTCTGCAGCATCCGGATGACTTCGGCGCCTTTCTCGTAGACGGTGACCGTGTAGAAGTTGTCGATTTCCTCGTACGCGTCGGGACGGATCGGGTGCGCCATCGGCCCGGCGTCCTCGGCGAACTGCGCCGAGCGCAGCACGCGCACGTCCTCGATGCGCTTCACGGCGCGCGCGCTGGCGGCGCCGGCGCTCGCGGTCTTCGCGCCCGCGCTCGCCATCGTCGCGCCCGCGCTCCGCGCCGCCAGCATGTCGGCCGAGAACTCCTGGTCGCGAAAGACCGTGAGGCCTTCCTTCAGCGTGAGCTGGAACCAGTCGCGACAGGTGACGCGGTTGCCCGTCCAGTTGTGGAAATATTCGTGTCCGACCACCGACTCGACCGCGGCGAAATCGGCGTCGGTGGCGATGTGCGGATCGGCGAAGACGTACTTCGCGTTGAAGATGTTCAGCCCCTTGTTCTCCATCGCCCCCATGTTGAAGTCGCTCACCGCGACGATCATGAAGCGATCGAGATCCAGCTCGAGGCCGAAGCGCTGCTCGTCCCAGCGGATCGCCCGCTCGAGCGAATCCATCGCGTGGCCGGCGCGCGCCTCGTTGCCCGGTTCCACCCACACCTGGAGCAGCACTTCGCGCCCGGAGCGCGTGCGCAGCCGGCGCTCGATCGCGGCGAGCCGCGCGGCGACCACGGCGAACAGGTAGCTCGGCTTCGGGAAGGGATCGTGCCAGGTGGCCCAGTGCCATTCGTCGTGTGCGACCGCGCCGCCGGCGTCGCGCGGCCCGCCGCTTCCGGCATCGACGAGATTGCCGTTGGACAGCAATACCGGGCATGCGTTGCGCGGCGCGCGCAGCGTGACCGTGTAGCGCGCCATGACGTCGGGACGATCGGGGAACCAGGTGATGCGGCGAAAGCCCTGCGCTTCGCACTGCGTGAAGAAGCCGCCGTTCGAGACATACAGGCCGCTCAATGCGCTGTTGGCCTGCGGGTCGATGCGTGCGACGGTGTCCAGCTCGAAGCGTTCGGGCACGCGCTCGATGGTCAGCGCGCGTTCGTCGAGACGGTAATCGGTCGGCCCGAGCGGCTGCCCGTCGACGCGCAGCTCGAGCAGCTCGAGTTGCTCGCCGTCGAGCACGAGCGCCGCCGGCGCGTCGGCCGTTGCCTGCGGATTGCGGCGCACCGACAGCGACGCGCGCACCTGCGTATTGCGCGGATCGAGGTCGAAGACCAGCCGGACGTCGTCGACGAGCCAGGGCGGCGGCGTGTAGGCGGTACGATGGACGGTCACGGAGCGGCGCTCGGGCTTCGGCGAAGGGGCTTCCGATTGTAAGCGCTCGTCGCGGCGGTCGAGCCGATGGCCCGGCAAGGCTTCGTTGCGCTGCGCCGCGCTTCGACGAAGGAGCCGGGCGCGGCATTTGCCGGAGGCGATCCATGGTTGCGTTTCGTCGTTGCCTGCTGCTGGCGTTGCTCGTCGCGCTTTCGGCACTGGCCGGATGCGCGACTCCGTTGCGCGGCGAGGTCACCACCTTCAACGCGTGGCCGGCCGAGGCGCCGCGCACCTACCGCTTCGTGCGCACCGAGGCGCAGCGCAACAGCCTGGAGCAGGCCCAGTGGGAGGATCTGCTGCGCTTCGAGCTGGCGCGCGCCGGCTTCCAGCAGTCCCCCGATCCGCGTTTCGCCGTCTCCTTCGACTATCGCGTCGATCGCAAGATGAGCAGCGTCGTCGAGTACCAGCCGGTGGTGCAGCCCTACTTCTGGTGGGGCGCGTTCGGTCCGCACGCCGGATTCAGCTTCGGCGGGCCCTTCCCGTGGTGGGGTTCGGCGTATTACCCGGTGGCCAGCGATCGGATCTGGTACGACTACCGGCTGCACCTGCAGATCGAGGATCTGTCGGTGAAGCCGCCGCGGCGCGTCTACGAGGGAACCGCGATCAGCGACGGCTACGTTCCGCAGCCCGAGGAGGTGTTGCCGCTGCTGGCCCGCGCGCTGCTCGGGGATTTCCCCGGACCGAGCGGCGTGACCCGGCGGGTGGAGGTGCCGCGCGAGCGGAAGTGACCGCCCGCTGGGCTTCCGGCGTTCGTCTACTTCAGCGCCCTCGGTCGCCACCAGTTCGGCGCTGCCGATTCGAATCGACCCGAATCGTGCAGCCGGTTGGCGAGCGCCAGCGATTCCAGTCCGGCCGGCGCTTCGACGAGCCAGGTGCGCTGCTGCGGATCGAGCGCGCGCACGGGCACGACCCCGAGTTCCGCGAACAGTTTCTGCGCTTCGCCGACGTCGCGCTCGTGCAGCCGCACGATCACGCCGCCAGGGAGGGCCCGCGGAGCGCCGGTTTCGTCGCGAAGCACCACCGACTGCCCCGGGGCGAGCGTTGCCTCCTTCTCCGCGTTCTGCGCTGCGCCGGGAAGCGTTGCGCGCCGCTCCAGGTTCGGCCGCGCACCGCGGAAATCGACGACCCAGTCGGGATCGACCTGCAGTTCGCGCCGGTTTTCGCCGTCGTACCAGAAGCGCTGCTGCGTTCCGGCGTCGGTGCGCTGCGTGGCGTTCGCCGCGGATGCGCCTGGGGTGCCGGAGACGCTCGGTGCGCCGCCATTCGGCGGCGCCACCTGCGCGCACGCCGCCTGCAGGCTCGCGACGAGCGAGATCGCCGCCGTCAACGCCAGTTTCGAGCCGAATCCGCGCTTCATCTCATCGTCCCCAGATGGTCAGCGACCAGGCGGTCCACGTTCCCTCGTTGCCGGCGACGGTGTCGCTGACCGCCAATGTCCATTTTCCCTGTGCCGGCTCGTCGAGGTTGCGCACGCTGCCGAAGACCCAGTTGTCGTAGCTGCCGCACGAGATCTGGGTGCCGGAGTCGTTCCGGCAGGTGCGCGAGTCGGCCAGAACGGCCGGCGGCGACGCGGGGTCGCTGCGCAGCAGTTCGACGCGCAGATCGCCGCTGTACGCGTGCGTGGCGCTGAAGCCGATCTCGACGAACTCGATGTTGCCGATCGTGCAGTCGGCGGGAACCTGGATCGCGTCGGAGACGGTCGTTGCGTCGTGCAGCGTGAGATTCGGGCTCCTCGCATAGGAGCACGAGCGCAGCGACCCGCTGCCGCCGACACTGCTCCATGAACGCGCCAGGGCGGTCGCCGCTTCCGCGTCGACGACGCCGAAGCCGTAGTACGGATGCACGCGCAGCCCTGCAGCATTCGCTTGCCAGCCCGGGTCGCCGGAATCGTTCCTTCGTGCCGAGCGGGCAAGAATCAGCCGCACGTCGCGCCAGGTGAGCGACGGATTCGCCTGCAGCACGAGCGCGGCGACTCCCGAGACCATCGGCGTGCTCGCCGAAGTGCCCGAGAAATCGAAGCGGTAGCTGTTCTGCACGCCGGTCGTCGTGATCCTGGGGCCGCTCGACGTTCCGGGGTCGCTCATCCCGCAGACGAGGATGTTCGCGCCGGGCTCGGCGTAGCTCGGCGCCTGTCCGTCGACGTCCACCGCGCAGGCGGTGACGATACCGCGCGTGTTCACGTATCCGTCGTAGTTCGAGTTGTCGGGACTGCAGGGTGCGACGCTCGGCGGGCATCCGCCGTTGCCCGCCGGAAAGACGTAGACGGCTCCTCGGCCGCCGCGCGCGAGCGCGACGCCGTCGAGGATCGCATTGCGGAAGGTGGCGCCCGAAGCATTGAGCGCCCCGGTGCCGTCGGGCGAGCCCCAGCTGTTGCTGTAGACGCCGGTGACGTCGGCGCCGCGCCGCAGCGCGTCGGCAACGTCCGACTCCAATCCGACGGCCAGGGCGTTGTAGGCGGCGAGCGCGACGCGCGGCGCCACTCCCGCGACCCCCACGCCGTTGCCGTCGCGCGCCGCGGCGATGCCCGCCACCGCCGTGCCGTGCGTGTCGTCGGGCCCGCAGGGCAGCGGGTGTGTATCGGGGGCTGCGCCGGGGCGATAGTTGCGGAAGGCCGCGAGGTTCGGGAAGAGGTCTTCGTGCAGCGTCTCGATCGCGTCGTCGACGATCGCCAGTCGCACGCCTTCGCCCTTGCCCGACGACGACCACGCCGCGATCGCTCGCACGTCCTCGCCGACGCGCCCGCCCGACTGGCCCTCGTTGCGCAGATGCCACTGCCGCGACAGCAGCGGATCGGCGCCGGTACCGGCGGACGGCTTCTGCGGCGCGTAGGAGAACGAGCAGTTCTGCTGCGCCAGCTGAACCGGTCCGCCCGGATTCCCGTCGTCGTCGCCGCTGCTGCCGCCGCCGCCGCTGCCACCACCGCCGCCGCCGCCGCAGGCGGCGAGCAGCCCGAGAATCGCGATCGCGATCGCACGCGCGTACGGGGAGACGCTGTTCATCGGTTCTTCTGTCTTCCGGATTCGTGCGCGGCGCGCGCCCTCGCCGCGATCCTACCGGACAGGGCGCGGTTATCATGCGTTGCGGGTATCGCTCGCCTTCGTTCCCATGCCCCGCATCCAGTCGCTGCTCGTCGCCAACCGTTCGGAAATCGCGATCCGCGTGATGCGCGCGGCCGCCGAGCTGGGCATGCGCACGGTGGCGATCTACTCGCACGAAGACCGCTTCGCGCTGCACCGCTTCAAGGCCGACGAGAGCTACCTGGTGGGCGAGGGGCGAAAGCCGCTGCAGGCCTACCTCGACATCGACGACATCCTGCGCATCGCGCGGCAGGCGCGCGTCGATGCGATCCATCCCGGATACGGCTTCCTCTCCGAGAACCCCGAGTTCGCGCTCGCCTGCCGTCGTGCCGGGCTGCTGTTCGTCGGGCCTTCGCCCGAGGTGATGACGACGCTGGGCAACAAGGTCGCGGCGCGCGCGGCGGCGGTGGCCGCCGGCGTGCCGGTGATGCCCGCCACCGGCCCGCTGCCGGTCGATGCGCGGCAGGCGCGCGAGAGCGCCGAGGCGATCGGCTATCCGCTGATGCTCAAGGCGAGCTGGGGCGGCGGCGGGCGCGGCATGCGCGTCATCGAGTCGGCCGCAGACCTCGACGCGCAGGTCGCCGCCGCGCGGCGCGAGGCGAAGGCCGCCTTCGGCAACGACGAGGTCTATCTCGAGAAGCTCGTGCGCCGCGCGCGGCACGTCGAGGTGCAGGTGATCGGCGACCTGCACGGCAACCTGGTGCACCTGTACGAGCGCGACTGCTCGGTGCAGCGACGCAACCAGAAGGTCGTCGAGCGCGCGCCGGCGCCGTACCTGGACGACGCAGCGCGCGCGCAGCTGTGCGACGCCGCGCTGCGGCTGATGCGCAGCGTCGGCTACACGCATGCCGGAACCGTCGAGTTCCTGATGGACGCCGACACCGGCGAGTTCCATTTCATCGAGGTGAACCCGCGCATCCAGGTCGAGCACACGGTGACCGAGCAGGTCACCGGCATCGACATCGTGAAGGCGCAGTTGCGCATCACCGAGGGCGCGCGCATCGGCGACGCCGACTGCCCGGTGCCGAAGCAGTCGGAGATCCGGCTGAACGGGCACGCGCTGCAGTGCCGGATCACCACCGAAGACCCGGAGAACCAGTTCACGCCCGACTACGGGCGCATCAGCGCGTACCGCAGCGCCGCCGGCTTCGGGCTGCGCCTGGACGGCGGCACCGCCTACAGCGGTGCCGTGATCACGCCGTACTACGACTCGCTGCTGGTGAAGGTGACCGCGTGGGCGCCCACGCCGCAGGAAGCGATCCGGCGCATGGATCGCGGACTGCGCGAGTTCCGCATCCGCGGCGTGGCGACGAACCTGCAGTTCGTCGAGAACGTCATCAACCATCCCGATTTCGTCGACGGTCGCGTCACCACGCGCTTCATCGACGACACGCCGGAGCTGTTCCGCTTCGCGAAGCGCCGCGATCGCGCCACGCGGCTGCTGCGCTACATCGGCGAAGTGACGGTCAACGGGCACCCCGACATGAAGGGGCGCGTCGCGCCCGACCTCACGCGCCATCGTCTTTCGCTGCCCCCGGTCGCGATGCTCGATACGGGCGAGCCGGCGCCCGCCGGCACGCGCGAGCGCCTGCTCGCGCTCGGCCCCGAGCTGTTCGCGCGCTGGATGTTCGAGCAGCCGCAGGCGCTGCTCACCGACACGACGATGCGCGACGCGCACCAGTCGCTGTTCGCCACGCGCATGCGCACGATCGACATGCTGCGCATCGCGCCCTGGTATGCGCGGATGCTGCCGCAGCTGTTCTCGCTCGAGTGCTGGGGCGGCGCCACCTTCGACGTCTCGCTGCGCTTCCTGAAGGAGGATCCCTGGGAGCGCCTGGCGCGCCTGCGCAAGGCGATTCCGAACGTGCTGCTGCAGATGCTGCTTCGCGGCAGCAACGCCGTCGGCTACACGAACTACGCCGACGATGTCGTTCGGCATTTCGTCGCGCGCGCGGCCGCCGGCGGCATCGATCTGTTCCGCGTCTTCGACTCGCTGAACTGGGTCGAGAACATGCGCGTGGCGATCGACGCGGTGCTCGAGGCCGGCGCGCTGTGCGAAGGCGCGGTCTGCTACACGGCCGACCTGTTCGACGCGTCGCGCCCGAAGTATTCGCTGCGCTACTACCTCGACGCGGCGCGCCAGCTGCAGCGCGCCGGCGTGCACGTGCTCGGCATCAAGGACATGGCCGGCGTGTGCCGGCCGCGCGCGGCGCGCGAGCTGGTGCACGCGTTGCGCAGCGAAACCGGGCTGCCGGTGCATTTCCACACGCACGACACGAGCGGCGGCGCGGTCGCCTCGGTGCTCGCCGCGCTCGACGGCGGCGCCGACGCGGTCGACGGCGCGATGGACTCGATGAGCGGACTCACCTCGCAGCCGAATCTCGGCGCGATCGTCGCCGCGCTCGAGGGAGGTCCGCGCGACCCGGGCATCGACCGCGACGCGATGCAGTCGATCTCGCATTACTGGGAGGGCGTGCGCGAGCTGTATGCGCCCTTCGAGGCGAGCATCCGCGCCGGCACCTCGGACGTCTATCGTCACGAGATGCCCGGGGGGCAGTACACGAACCTGCGCGAGCAGGCGCGCTCGCTCGGCCTGGAGCATCGCTGGCCCGAGGTCGCGCGCGCCTATGCCGAGGTGAACCGCGCCTTCGGCGACATCGTCAAGGTGACGCCCACCTCGAAAGTGGTCGGCGATCTCGCGCTGCACATGGTGGCCAACGACCTGACGGCCGAGGACATCGTCGATCCGCAGCGCGACGTCGCGTTCCCGGAGAGCGTGGTGGCGCTCTTTCGCGGCGAGCTGGGCTTTCCGCCCGACGGCTTCCCGCAGGCGCTGTCGCGCAAGGTCCTGCGCTGCGACAGCGCGCATCCGATCGAAGCCGAGCCGCCGGCGCCGTACCGGCCGGGCGACCGCCTGCCGCCGGTCGATCTCGAAGTCGCACGACAGGAGGCGGCCGCGGCGCTCGGCCATCGCGTGGACGACGACGAGCTCGCGTCGTGGCTGATGTATCCGAAGGTCTTTCGCGACTACGACGAGCATCGACGCACTTTCGGCGACGTCTCCGCGCTGCCGACGCAGACCTTCTTCTACGGCATGCGCGAGCGCGAGGAGATCGCGATCGGCATCGAGCGCGGCAAGACGCTCGTCGTCGCGATGCAGGGGATGGCGCCGGCCGAGGAGGAGGGCGTCGTCCGCGTGTTCTTCGAGCTGAACGGCCAGCCGCGCACGATGCGCATCGAGAAGGCGGGCGCGCCGCGCGCCGTGCGTCGCGCGCAGGCGCAGCCGGGCAATCCCGCGCACGTGCCGGCGCCGATGCCCGGGATGGTCGTCACCGTCGCCGTCAAGCCCGGCCAGGCGGTGCGCTCGGGCGATCCGCTCGTCTCGATCGAGGCGATGAAGATGGAGACGCAGATCCGCGCCGAACGCGACGCGAAAGTGCGCGCGGTGCACGTGAAGCCCGGCGACACGGTGTCGGCGCACGATCTGCTGATCGAGTTCGCGACCGACGGCGACGCGGCGCAGGCGACCGGGCGTGCATGACGGAGCGGATTTCCGCGCATCGCCTGCTGCCGTATCGACCGCCCTTCGATTGGCAGCGCACGCTCGCCTTCCTCGCGGCGCGCTGCATCGGCAACGTCGAGTGCGCGGACGGGTCTTCGTACCTGCGCAGCGTGCGCTGGGACGAAGCGGCGTCCCTGCTGCGGCATCTGCGCGCCATCTTCGACCTCGATCTCGAATCGTCGCTGCCGCTGGCCGCGCTGCCGGCCGGCACGCCGATGCGCGGACCGATGCGGCTGGTCGGCACCTTCGACGGATTCGAGCTGGCGGTGCGCGCGATCGTCGGCCAGCAGATCAGCGTGAAGGCGGCGCGTACCGTGATCGGCCGGATCGTCGAGCGGCACGGCGAGCCGCTGGGCGAGGCGCCGGCCGGCATCGCGCGCGTCTTCCCGACGGCCGCCGCCATCGCGGCGCTCGACGAGGCGACGATCGCCTCGTTCGGGCTGAGCGTGCGGCGCGCGCGCACGATCCGCGTGCTCGCCGAGCAGATCGCCGACGGGACGCTGGTGCTCGCGCCCGGTGCGCCGGTGCAGCCCACCGTCGAGCGCCTGCTCGCCACGCCCGGCATCGGCGACTGGACCGCGCAGTACATCGCGTTGCGCGCGCTGTGCTGGAGCGATGCGTTTCCGGCGGGCGACCTCGCCGTGCTGCGCGCGCTGGACGCGCGCACGCCGGCGCAGGCGCGCGAGATCGCGCGCGACTGGCGACCGTGGCGCGCGTATGCGGTGATGAACCTGTGGAGCTCGCTCGGCGCGGGCGGATGAGCGTCGTCTTTTTCCGGAGGTCACGTTGAAGCAGCGCGACGTCGTCGACCTGCTGGTGCTCGCCGCGTTGTGGGGCGGCTCGTTCCTGTTCATCCGCGTGTCGGTCGCGTCCTTCGGGCCGTTCCCGCTGATGCTGATGCGCACCGCGATCGGCGCGCTGGTGCTGCTGCCGTTCCTGCTGCGCCGGCCGCGCGCGGCCGAGCTGCGCGCGAACGCCGGACGCATCGCGCTCATCGGCGTGGTGAATTCGGCGGTGCCCTTCGTGCTCTACGGCTACGCGATGATGCGGCTGAGCGCCGGCTACTCGTCGATCCTGAACGCGACGGTGCCCTTCTGGAGCGCGCTCGTCGCCTTCGCCTGGATGGGCGAGCGGATGAACCGGCTGCGCGTGCTCGGCCTCGTCGTCGGCTTCGCCGGCGTGCTCGTGCTCGTCTGGGGCCATCTGGGCTTCGGCGACGAAGGCCTGGGCCTGCCGATCCTCGCGGTGCTGGGGGCGACGCTGGC
This sequence comes from Burkholderiales bacterium, assembly GCA_003576795.1. Lineage (GTDB taxonomy): Bacteria > Pseudomonadota > Gammaproteobacteria > Burkholderiales > Burkholderiaceae_E > Zeimonas. The sequence continues at coordinate 16,409 of QEVN01000064.1, read as the reverse complement.
ATACGGCATCGGGTCGGTGGCCACGAAGAAGCACCTGTCGCACATCGACTCGATGACCAGCGCCGGCGGCAGCCTCGTCTTCGCCGCGGTGGCGCTGCTGCCCTTCGCCGCGCTCGCCTGGCCGGCGAATTCGCCCGGCGCGCTCGAATGGCTGTCGGCGGTGCTGCTCGGCGTCTTCTGCACCGGCTTCGCCTACGTCGTGTTCTTCCGCCTGATCGAGCGGATCGGCAGCGTGGGAGCGGTGACCGTGACCTTCCTCGTGCCGGCCTTCGCGATGCTGTGGGGCGCGCTGCTGCTCGGCGAGGCGGTGACCGCGCGGATGATCGCCGGGACGGCGATCATCCTCGTCGGCACTTCGCTGACGACCGGGCTGCTGGGGACGGCTAGTCCGGCAGCCGCGCTCCGCTCGCTGCGTCGAACACGTGCAGCGCGAGAGGGCTCGCGGCCAGATTGATCCGGTCGCCCGGGCGGAACTGATGCCGCTCGCGAAAGGTGGCGACGAGCTGGCCCGCCGCGCAGCGCGCGATCACCTGCGTGTCGGCTCCGGTGGGCTCGACGACGGCGATCTCGCAGGGCAGCCCTTCGCCGTTCAGCTCGAGATGCTCGGGGCGCACGCCCACGCGCACTTCGGTGCCCGGCGGCGCCGAGGCGCGCTGCGCGAGCGCCAGGCGCGCGCCGCCGGCGAGCTGCACCGTGTCGGCGTCCTCGCCGATGCGACCGGCGAGCAGGTTCATCGACGGCGATCCGATGAAGGTGGCGACGAACACGTTCGCCGGACGATCGTAGATCTCCAGCGGCGTACCCGCCTGCTCGACGACGCCGTCGTGCATGACGACGATGCGGTCGGCCATCGTCATCGCCTCGATCTGGTCGTGCGTGACGTAGATCGACGTGGTCTGCAGCCGCTGGTGCAGCTCGCGGATCTCGCTGCGCATCTGCACGCGCAGCTTCGCGTCGAGGTTCGACAGCGGCTCGTCGAACAGGAACACCTGCGGCTGGCGCACGATGGCGCGGCCCATCGCGACGCGCTGGCGCTGCCCGCCGGAGAGCTCGCGCGGATAGCGGTCGAGATACGCAGTCAGGCCGAGGATCGTCGCCGCCTCGGCCACGCGTCGCTCGATTTCGGCCTTCGGTCGGCGCGCGAGCACCAGCGAGAACGCCATGTTCTCGCGCACGCGCATGTGCGGGTACAGCGCATAGTTCTGGAACACCATCGCGATGTCGCGGTCGCGTGCCTGCACGTCGTTGACGACGCGATCGCCGATCCGGATGTGGCCCGAGGTGATCTCCTCGAGGCCGGCAATCATTCTCAACAGCGTCGACTTGCCGCAGCCCGAGGGCCCCACGAGGACGCAGAACTGCGCGTCGGCGATCTCGATGTCGATGCCGTGCACGACCTCCGTCGACGCGTACGACTTGCGCACTTGTACGATCGAGACCGATGCCAAACGCCTCTCCGGGGTGAAGGTGCGAGCAATGGTACCGAAGAAGCGGCGCGATTGACCCGGGTCAAATCCGCCACGGGCCCGCTTGGGCACGATTGCTTCGATGAAGCCCGGGTCCGACCGCGTCGTTTCCTTGCGCGAGCTGCTCGTCTCCACGCTCGCGTTGCGGCGCGAGGCCTCGATGCGCTATCGCCGCCTGGCGGCCTCCGCGGAACTGCTCGAGGACGCCGCGTTGCGGCGCCTGTTCTCGCGCCTGGCCGTTGCCGAATCGGAATTCGCCGCGCGGATCGAGCGCGACTTGCCCGATCTCGACGTTGGCACGATACTGGCCGAACGAGTGACCTGGACGGAAGCGATGTGCCAGTCGAGGCTCGACGAACCGTTGACCCCCGGGAGCGCCCTCGAGGCCGCGCGACGCAACGAGCGTCGCATGCGCGCCGTATTCGAACATCTGGCGGCCACGTCGCCGCATGCATCGGTGCGCATGCGCTCGCTCGAGTCGGCGCTTGCCGAAACCCGGCACCTGTCCTTCATCGAGCAGCTGGTGACACCGCTTTCCGCGTCCGTTTGCGCAGGACGCGACCCCGACACAGGAGAGCTGGCCGACAACGAGCGAACGAGAACCGACGAGGACTGAACGACCCGAAGCTCGCCCGCGGCATGCGGGCATCGATGACGAAAAGGAGTCCCATGCGTACGCAGTTGCAGATCCATTTCCATGGAATCGACGCTTCGCCCGCCCTGGAGGCCTCGATCCGCGAGAAGTCGAACAAGCTCGAGCAGTTCCATCCGAATGTCACCAGTTGCCGCGTCGTCGTGCAACGTCCCCACAACCACAAGCAGCAGGGCGAGGAGTTCCTCGTCTCGATCGACGTCAGCGTGCCCGGCGGCAACATCGTCGCCAACCAGGCGCGTCGCCAGGACGTGCACGTAGCGCTGCGCGATGCGTTCTTCGCGGCGCGCCGGCAGCTCGACGAACACGCGCGACGCCTGCGCATCGATGCCAAGCGGCGCTTCGAGCCGCGCACGATCGACGCGTCGCCGGATGCCGTGGTCATGGACCGCGCCTCGGAACTCTCGCGCCAGCGTCCGAACTCTCGCCCCAGCGCTCGGAACTCCCCGTGACGAACGAAACCCGCCCGGCGATCGTTCTCGTCACGGGCGCAAGCAAAGGAATCGGACTCGCCTGCGCCCGCTGCTTCCTGCGCGCCGGTCGACGCGTGGTCGGCGTCGGGCGCGATCCGGCGCACCTGGCCGCGGCGCGCGAGTCCTTCACCGATCCGCTCGTCGCGGGCACAGCGCCCGCCGCGATCGATCCGTCGGCCTTCGTGGCCGAAGCGGTGGACCTCGTCGATGCGCAGGCCGCGTCGCGGCTGGTCGAACGCGTGGAGTCCGAGTACGGGCCGATCGACGTGCTGGTGAACGCGGCCGGGGCGGCGCGCCGCTACGCGCCCGAAGAGCTGGACGCCGAAGCCTATCGGCAGGCGATGGACGCCAAGTACTTCACCTACATGCACGTGACGCAGCCGGTGATCGAGCGCATGGCGGCGCGCGGGCGCGGGAGCATCGTCAACATCGTCGGACAGGGCGGGCGCCAGGCCGGGCGCTTCCACATCGCCGGCGGCGCGGCGAACTCGGCGCTGATGCTCGCCACCGTAGGTCTCGCGCAGGCGTGGGCGAGTCGCGGCGTGCGGGTGAACGCGATCAATCCGGGGCTCACGCGAACGACGCGCGTCGACGAAGGGCTGGAGGCCGCTGCGCGCGCGAGCGGACGCAGCAAGGCCGAGCTGCTCGAAGAGGCGATCGCGCGCATCCCGATGGGACGCATGGCCGAGCCGGACGAGATCGCGCAGGTCGCGTTCTTCCTCGCCTCCGATGCCGCTTCCTACGTCTCCGGCGCGATCATTCCGATGGACGGCTGCGTGTCCTCCGTGATCTGAGTCCGCGGGCCGCCGTTGGAAGAAGTCGAATCGATTCCGCATCTGCGCGAGACGCTGCTCTTTCTCGCGCTCGCCGGAATCCTCGTCCCGTTCCTGCAGCGCCTGCGCGTGGGCGCCATTCCCGGCTACCTGGCCGTCGGGATGCTGCTCGGCCCTTTCGGCCTGGGCCGTCTCGCCACGCCGGCGACGGGCTTCGGGCGGCTGATGAGCTGGCTCGCCTTCCCGCAGCTCGAGGCCGTGTCGGTGCTGGCGGGCGTGGGCGTCGTCTTCCTGATGTTCATGATCGGGCTCGACCTCTCGGTGCGGCGCCTTTGGTCGATGCGCAGCTGGGTGTTCGGCGCCGGCGCCGCGCAGGTGGTCGTCACCGCCGCGATCCTCTTCGCGGCCGCGGCTGCGCTCGGCGCCGACCGCGGGACGTCGCTCGTCGTCGGGCTGGCGCTGTCGTTCTCGTCGACCGCCGTCGTGATGCAGCTGCTCGCCGCGCGGCACGAACTGTCCACGCCGCTCGGGCAGGCGTCGTTCGCGGTGCTGCTGTTCCAGGACCTCGCCGTGGTGCCGGTGCTGATCCTCGTGTCGCTGCTGGCGCAACCCGGCGAGAGTCACGTCTTCGCGGTGCTGTCGCTCGCGCTGGGCCGGGCGGCGATCGCGATCGCGCTCATCTTCGTGCTCGGGCGCGTCGTGCTCGGGCCGCTGTTCCGCCAGTTCACGGCGAACCGCCAGGCCGACACCTTCATGGCGCTGACGCTGCTCGCTTCGCTGAGCATCGCCTCGCTCACCTGGCTGGCGGGCCTGTCGATGGCGCTGGGCGCGATGCTGGCCGGGCTGCTGCTGGCCGAAACCGAATACCGGCACCAGGTCGTCGTGATGATCGATCCGTTCCGCGGCCTGCTGATGGGGGTGTTCTTCCTGTCGGTGGGAATGTCGATCGATCCGCTGGCGATCGTGCACGAGCCGCTTCGGCTGCTGATGGCGGTGGCGGGGCTGTTCGCCGTGAAGACGCTGGTGACCGCGGTCGTGCTGCGGGCGGGCGGGCTGTCGAACCGCGGCGCGATCCACGGCGGACTGCTGCTGGGGCAGGGCGGCGAGTTCGCCTTCGTCGTCTTCGGCGTGGCGACCACGCTCGGCCTGCTCGACGCCGAGGCGGGGCGCTTCCTGTTGCTCGTGGTCGGCGTGTCGATGTTCGTCGCGCCGGTGGCGGCCGCGCTCGGGCGGAACATCGAGGCAAGGGGCCCGGCGATGCAGCCCGGCGCCGATGCCGAGCGCACGCCGGTCACGCCGCAGGGAGGCGGGCACGTGGTGATCGCCGGCTTCGGCCGCGTCGGGCAATCGCTCGCGCGGCTGTTCGATTCGCAGGCGATTCCCTACGTGGCGGTCGATCCCGATCCGAACGTCGTCTCGTCCTTCCACGCGAAGGGCTGGCCGGTCTACGTGGGCGACGCCAGCCGCGGCGACCTGTTGCGGCTGCTCGGGCTCGCACAGGCGAGCGCGGTGGTGCTGACGATGGACCAGCCGACTTCGGCGGTGCGCGCCGTGCACGCGATCCGCGCCGACTCGCCCGACGTGGCGATCTTCGCCCGCGCGCGCGACGAGCGGCACGCCGCAGCGCTGCAGACGGCGGGCGCCGACGAGGTGATCCCGGAGACGCTCGAGTCGGCGCTGCAGCTGGGCGCGCTCGCGCTCGGCCGCACCGGCATGTCCGAGCCGGAACTGCGCGCGGTGCTGGCCGCCGAGCGGCTCGAACGAATCGCGAGCTACCGCAATCAGTCCTCGAACGGCAGTCCGACGTAGTTCTCGGCGAGCGAGGTGGACGCCGCTTTCGAGCCGGTGAGGTAGTGCAGCTCGGTTTCCTGGATCTTCTGGCCGAACTCGCCGGTGTCGGGAAATCGGTGCATCAGCGACGTCATCCACCACGAGAAGCGCACGGCCTTCCAGACGCGGCGCAGGCACTTGTCGGAGTAGGCGTCGATCTCCTTCATCGAGCCGCTGCGATAGTGGTCGATCAGCGCGCGCGACAGATAGCGCACGTCGCTGGCGGCGAGGTTCAGTCCTTTCGCGCCGGTGGGCGGCACGATGTGCGCGGCGTCGCCGGCCAGCAGCAGCCGGCCGAAGCGCATCGGCTCGGCGACGAAGCTGCGCAGCGGCGCGATGCTCTTCTCGATCGACGGCCCGGTGATCATCGTGCGCGCGGCCTCGACGTCGACGCGGCGCTTCAGTTCCTCCCAGAAGCGCTCGTCGGACCAGTCCTCGACCTTCTCTTCGAGCGGCACCTGCAGGTAGTAGCGGCTGCGCGTGCGCGAGCGCATGCTGCACAACGCGAAGCCGCGCGGGTGGTTCACGTAGATCAGCTCGTCGGAAACCGGCGGCACGTCGGCGAGGATGCCGAGCCAGCCGAAGGGGAACACGCGCTCGTACTCCTTGACCGCGCTGCGCGGGATCGTCTCGCGGCACACGCCGTGGAAGCCGTCGCAGCCGGCGATGAAGTCGCACTCGATCTCGTGCACCTTGCCGTCCTTGCGATAGCGCACGCGCGGACGCTCGGTGTCGAAGTCGTGGATCGAGACGTCCTCGGCCTCGTAGACCGTGCGGCCGCCTTCGGCGGCGCGCGCGTCCATCAGGTCGCGCGTGACCTCGGTCTGGCCGTAGACGGTGACGTGCTTGCCGCCGGTGAGATCGGCCAGGGGAATGCGGTGGCGCACGCCGTCGAAGCACAGCTCGATGCCGCCGTGCACGAGCCCTTCTTCGTGCAGGCGCTTGCCGACGCCCGCTTCGTCGAGCAGGTCGACCGCCACCTGCTCGAGCACGCCGGCGCGGATGCGTCCGAGCACGTATTCGCCGCTGCGCCGCTCGAGGATGATCGAGTCGATTCCGGCGCGGTACAGCAACTGGCCCAGCAGCAGGCCCGCCGGGCCGGCTCCGATGATCGCGACCTGCACTCGCATGATGCGTTCCCTCCCCTGATGGATCCGGCTGCCCGCGCACGAAACAGTCGTCGACGAGGCCGACAAGCGCAATGGTAAAGGTCGCCGGGCGCCCGCGGCGCGAACGGCGATAATGGCGGCCCTTCCGCAGTCTTCCGCTTCCTTCGATGTCGATCGTCTTCCTGGTACGGCACGCGCAGGCATCGTTCGGCGCCGAGAACTACGACGCGCTCTCCGCGCTCGGCATGCGCCAGTCGCGCTGGCTGGGCGAGTACTTCGCCGCGCGCGGCCTTCGCTTCGCGCGCGCGATGTCGGGCACGATGCTGCGCCAGCAGGACACCGCGCGCGGCATCCTCGCCGAGATGGGCGAGGGCGCGCCGGCGCTCGTCCTGCACGAGGGGCTGAACGAGTATCCCGGCGAGGCGCTCTACACGGCTCACACCGGCCTGGAGCCGCGCGCGCACCAGCTGTCGGACGCTCGCGACTACTGGCGCACTTTCCGCGCGGCGATGCAGGCGTGGTCCGAGGACCGGCTCGCCGACGTTCCCGAGAGCTGGCTCGATTTCGGCGCGCGCGTGCGCGCCGCGCTCGCCGAGGCGGTGCGCGACACCGCGCGCGACGACGCCGTTCTCGTCGTCAGTTCGGGCGGGGCGATCGGGCGCCTGCTCGCCGACCTGGTCGACGCGCCGGCGAGCACGGCGATCGAGTTGAACCTGCAGTGCCGCAACACCGGCTTCACCGAGCTGGTCGCCGGCCGCGAGGCATTGCGCCTGCTCAGCTTCAACAACGTGCCGCACCTCGATCGCGCCGAGCGGCGCGCGTCGATCACCTTTTCGTAGGGTCCGCTTCGCGCAGGGCTCGCTTGGCGGAGGGCTCGCTTCGCTCAGCCCTTCGGTTCGCTCGCGCCCTTGCCGCTGGCGGGCGGCGGCGCGCCGACCGCGTCCTTCGTGCACTTGCGCACGAAGCTCGTCTGCGCGGCGCCGCTCAGCTTGCGGTCCTTCGCCTGCAACTGGCACGCCGCATTCGCGTCGGTTTCGCATTTCTTCAGGAAGCTGGTCCGGGCGGCGCCCGCGAGCTTCTTCTCGTTCGCGCGATCGGTGCAGCTCGGATCGGCGGCCAGGGCGGACACGGCGAACAGTGAAAGCGCGGCGGCGAGGATCGTCTTGTGCATGGCGGACTCCGAAGTCGGAAGGCGCGCGGCGTCGCCGCGCGCGGCCAATATACGACGACGCGGAGCGAGGTGTCGCACGATTGCGCGGAACGTGGCGTCGCTACGGCGAGACCGGTTCGTCGCCCAGCGGCAGCGAGCCGGCCGCGCACAGGCCGCCGAGCCGCTCGGAGCGACGGTAGTCGATGCTTCCGCGGTACTGCGCGACGATGTCGGCGACGATCGTCAGGCCGAGCCCGTGGCCGGGCTTGCGCTCGTCGGTGCGCAGCGTGCCGTGGCCCAGGCGCGCGAGCAGCGCGTCGTCCACGCCCGGACCGTCGTCGTCGATGCGAAAGCGCAGCGCGCCGTCGCGCTCGGCCAGTTCGACGCGCACGCTCGTCCTCGCCCATTTGCAGGCGTTGTCGAGCAGGTTTCCGAACAGCTCGAGCATGTCCTCGCGATCGAGCGCGAAGCGCTGCGCGGGCGCGTCGACGTCGATCCGCAGCGCGCGATCGGCGTGCAGACGCCCGAGCGCCTCGGCGAGCGCCTGCAGTTGCTCGCGCGCGTCGAAGCCGGCCGAGCGAGCGCCGCTGCCGGCCAGCCGCGCGCGCCGCATCTCGCGCTCGATCGTCGCGCGCATCGATTCGACCTGGTCGCGGATCGCGGAGGCGGCAGGCGAATCGCCGGCGGTGTCGCGCTCGTCGGCGATCTGCGCGAGAACCGCGAGCGGCGTCTTCAGCGCATGCGACAGGTTGCCGGCGGCATGGCGCACGCGCGACAGCCGTTGCGCCTGGTGATGCGCCAGGCGGTCGACCGCCTCGAGCATCGGACGCACCTCGTCGGGGGCCGCGCTGGGCACCGAGGCGCTCTCGCCGCGCTCCAGCCTGCGGCACGCTTCGACCGCGCGCGCGAGCGGGGCCAGCCCGCGAACGACGATGGCGCGCTGCAGCCAGGCGAGCGCGAGCAGCGCCGCCAGCAGCGATGACAGCAGCACGCGGCGGAAGCGGGCGATCGACGCGTCCAGTCCGGAGATGTCCTCGGCGACGGTGATCGTCCATTCGGCGTCGGCGCCGCTGAAGCGGCGCGTGTAGGCGAGAAGCGTCTGGGCGGCCGGGCCCGGCCGGCGGGCGATGCGTTCCGCGGCGCCCGAAAGCGGCTCGACGGTGAACTCCTCGTCCCACAACGAGCGCGAGAGGATCGTCTCGTCGGCCGCCGCGGCGCCGGCTCCGCCGCGTGCCTTGCGCTGCGCCACGAAGTAGTGGCCCGACAGCGGCAGCCTGTACTCGCCCCCCAGCGCCTCGCCGGCGACCGTCGACGCATCGGCGGCTTCGTCGAGGCGAACGTACAGCATCTCGGCGTCGTGCTCGAGGCGCGACGCGACGTAACGCTCGACCAGCTCGCGCGGGAAGTGCTGCAGGCCGAGAACGAGCAGCGCGGCCACCGCCGCGAGCACCAGCGTGAGCGCCAGCGTGAGCCGGTTGCGCAGCGAGCTCATCCGTCGCCGTGAAACGCGTATCCCTGGCCGCGGCGCGTCTCGATGCATCCGGCGCCGAGCAGCGTGCGCAGGCGGCGCACGTACACCTCGATCACGTTGCTGTCGCGCTCGGCGTCGTATTCGTAGACGTGCTCGGTGAGGCGCGTCTTCGACAGCACCTGCCCGGGATGCCGCATGAAGTAGCGCAGCAGCCGGAACTCGGTGGCGGTGAGCGGCTGCTCCCGTCCGTCGTCGTGCACCAGGCACTGGCGCGTCTCGTCCAGCCGCCACGGCCCGGCGCGCAACGCGACGTCGGCCGCCGGTGCGGCACGGCGCAGCAGCGCATGGATGCGCGCGACCAGCTCTTCGGTGTGGAAGGGCTTGCCCAGGTAGTCGTCGGCGCCGGCGCGCAGTCCGTCGACCCGATCGCTCCATCCGTCGCGCGCCGTGAGGATGAGCACCGGCACGCGGTTGCCGGCGGCGCGCCAGTCCGCCAGCAGGTCGAGACCGGTGCGGCCGGGCAGCCCGAGGTCGAGGACGATCGCGTCGTAGGGCTCGGTGGCGCCGAGATGGCCGGCGTCGATGCCGTCGTGCGCGACGTCGACCGCGTAGCCTTCCCGCGCGAGCCGCTCGCGCAGGCGAGCGGCGAGCGGCTCGTCGTCCTCGGCGATCAGCAGGCGCACTTCATCTCCGCGAACGCCGGATCACTTCGCCGGTGGCCGCGTCCAGCTCGAGCTTGTGGATCGCGTCGGCGTCGTCGATCAGCTTCACGTCGTAGACGAGGCGGCCGTTCTCGCGATCCAGCTCGATTTCGACGACCTGTCCGGGCTGGGCAGTCCGCGCGCGAGCGAGAATGTCTTCCATCGGCAGGATCTTGCCCGCTTCGCGCAGCTCGCGCACCTCGGATCGGCGTATGCGGTCGTCGGCGTGGGCGAAGTCGGCGCCGATGGCGGTGGCGGCGACGATCGAAGCGGCGGCGAGCGCGAAGGACAGTGTTACGGTTCTCGACATGTCGTTTCTCCTGTATGACGATGTGCGACGCTTGCAGTATCGAGGGGCCCGGCTGAAGCGAAGCTGAATCCGGACAGCGGTTCCGTTCCACGGGAGGTTTTCGAATGTTCCGCGATCGCAACGAGGCGGCCGACCGGCTCGCCAGCGCGCTGGAGTCGTTGCGGGGCAAGGCTCCGCTGGTGCTGGCGATACCGCGCGGCGCGGTGCCGATGGGGCGGCGCATCGCCGACGCGCTGGGCGGCGACCTCGACGTCGTGCTCGTGCGCAAGATCGGCGCGCCGTACCAGCCGGAGCTGGCGCTGGGCGCGATCGACGAGGACGGCGGCATGCACTGGGCTTCGCCGGAAGCTGCGCGGGGCGTGGACCCGATGTGGCTCGACCACGAGAAGCACACGCAGCTCGAGCTGCTGCGCCAGCGACGCGATCGCTATCGCAAGGGCAGGCCGGCGATCGATCCGGCCGGGCGCGTGGTCATCGTGGTCGACGACGGACTCGCTACCGGTTCGACGATGATCGCCGCGCTGCATGCCGTGCGCGCGCGTGCGCCGTCGCGGCTGATCTGCGCGGTGCCGGTGGCGGCGCCGGACAGCCTCGAGCGCGTGAGCCCCCATGCCGACGAGGTCGTCTGCCTGGAAGCGCCCGAGGATTTCCGCGCGGTGTCGCTGCATTACGGGCATTTCGAGCAGGTCGACGATGCCGACGTCGAGCGGCTGCTCGCGGAGCGTTGAACGATGGCGACGAGCGAACGGGAAGGGCCGCTGCACGAGAGGCTGCGCGAGCATGCGCGCCGGCGTCCCGAACATCCGGCCTATGTCTGGTACGGCACGGTGCTCGGCTACGGCGAGCTGGACCGCGCGAGCGACGCCTTCGCCGCCCGCCTCGCGCAGCTCGGCGTCGGGCGCGGCGATCCCGTCGCGCTCTACCTGCAGAACTGCCCGCAATACGTGATCGCGCATTATGCGATCCAGAAGATCGGCGCGATCGTCTGCCCATGCGGCCCGCTCAGCCGCGAGCACGAGCTGCAGTACCAGCTCGACGACCTGCAGGCGCGCGTGCTGGTCGCCGCCGCTCCGCTGCTCGACGTCGTGGCGAAGGTGCGCGCGCGCACCGCGCTCGCGCACGTCTTCGTCGTGCATTACGACGACCTGCTGCCGCAGACGCCGTCCTTCGACGTTCCCGAGGAGTTGCGCGCGATGCGCCGCCTGCGGCGCGAAGGCGCGGCGCCGATCGCCGATGCCGGCGAGGTGGAGGACTTCCTCGCCGCGACGCGCACGGGCGCCGTGCCGCCACAGGTGGACGTCGGCCTCGACGACATCGCGTTGATCACCTACACCTCGGGCACCACCGGCCTGCCGAAGGGCGCGATGCTCACGCACGGCAACGCGCGCTACAAGACCGCGGTGTCGAGCGATGGCTATCGCGTGTCGCCGGACGACGTGCTGCTCGCGGTGGCGCCGCTCTATCACATCGCCGGCATGCTCACCGGCGTGGACATCCCGGTGTACGCGGGCGCGACGACGGTGCTGCTGTACCGCTTCGATGCGCGCGCCGCGATGGAGGCGATCGAGACGCATCGCGTCACGTGGTGGTACAGCATCGCGCCGATGAACGTGGCGGCGATGCAGTTGCCCGACGCGCAGCAGTTCGACCTGTCGAGCCTGCGGATGAATCCGGTGACGAGCTTCGGCATCACCTTCACCGAGACGATCGCGCGGCGCTGGCGCGCGTACGCGCCGAACTGCGTGTCCTTCGAAGCGGCCTACGGATTGTCCGAGACGCACACCATGGACACGTACATGCCGGCGGACGCGATCCGCTGGGGCACGCACGGCAGGCCGGTGCCGGGCAACGAGATCCGCATCGCCGATCCGGCGACGGGCCAGCCGCGGCGCACCGGCGAGTCGGGCGAGATCCTGATCCGCGGACCGGGCGTCTTTCGCGGCTACTGGAACCGGCCCGACGCCACCGATCACGCGCTGCGCGACGGCTGGCTGCACACCGGCGACATCGGCCATCTCGACGAGGACGGCTACCTGACCTTCGAGGGGCGCTTCAAGGAGATGATCAAGGTCTCCGGCTACAGCGTCTTTCCCGAGGAGGTCGAATCGATCCTCGTGCGGCACCCGGCGATCGCGCAGGCCGGCGTCATCGGCATGCCCGATGCGGAGAAGGGCGAGATCCCGAAGGCCTTCGTCGTGCTGAAGGCGGGCGCCGCGGGCACCGTCACCGAGAACGAGATCGTGCAGTGGGCGCGCGCGAACATGGCGGTGTACAAGGCGCCGCGCGAAGTCGTGTTCTGCGAGTCGCTGCCGGCCACCGGCTCCGGGAAGATGCTGCGCCGGCTGCTGAAGGATCTCTGAAGCCGATGGCCGGAGCGCCGCTGGTCGCGTTGCGCGCGCCGATGGCGGCGCGCGTGGTCGAACTGGCCGCGCGCGAGGGCGAGCGCGTGCGCGAGGCGCAGGCGCTCCTCGTGGTCGACGCGATGAAGATGGAGCACGTGATCGCGGCGCCGTGCGCCGGCCGCGTGCGCGGCCTGCGCGTGGCCGAAGGGGACCAGGTTGCCGAGGGCCAGGCGCTGCTGTGGATCGAGCCGGGCGAAGTCGCGGCGCCGGTCGATGCCACGGCGGGTGCGACGGCAGGTACGAAGGAGAGTGCGACGGAGAGTACGAAGGCGGATGCGCCGAAGCCGGTCGGGGCCCGTCCCGACCTGCAGCGCGTGCTCGACCGGCAGGCGCGACTGCTCGACGACGCGCGTCCCGAGGCGGTGGCGCGACGCCGCGCGCGCGGGCAGCGCACCGCGCGCGAGAACGTCGCCGACCTGTGCGACGCGGGCAGCTTCGTCGAGTACGGCGCGCTCGCCGTCGCCGCGCAGCGCAGCCGCCGCTCGCTCGACGACCTGATCGCCAATACGCCGGCCGACGGCATGATCACCGGCATCGGCTCGGTGAACGGCGCGCTCTTCGATGCGTCGCGCGCGCGAACCGTCGTGCTCGCCTACGACGCGACCGTGCTCGCCGGCACGCAGGGCATGCGCAACCACGCGAAGACCGACCGGCTGCTCGAGATCGCCCATGCCGAGCGCCTGCCGCTGGTGCTCTTCGCCGAGGGCGGTGGCGGGCGCCCGGGCGACGTCGACGTTCCGGTCGTCGCCGGACTGCACCTGCGCAGTTTCGCTTCGTTCGCCCGCCTGAGCGGACGCGCGCCGGTGATCGGCATCGTCTCCGGGCGCTGCTTCGCCGGCAATGCGGCGCTGCTCGGCTGCTGCGACGTGATCATCGCGACGCGCGACGCGAACATCGGCATGGGCGGGCCGGCGATGATCGAAGGCGGCGGGCTCGGCGTGTTCCGGCCCGAGGAGATCGGCCCGAGCGCGGTGCAGAGCGCCAACGGCGTCGTCGACGTGCTGGTCGACGACGAGGCGGCGGCGGTCGCGACCGCGAAGCGATATCTGTCGATGTTCCAGGGGCGCGTCGCGCAGTGGCGCTCGCCGGATGCGCCCGCGCTGCGCGACGTCGTGCCGGAGAACCGACTGCGCGTCTACGACACGCGGGCGGCGATGCGCGGGCTGGTGGACGCGGACAGCCTGATCGAGCTGCGCGCGGGCTTCGGCGTTGGCATCCACACGGCGCTCGCGCGCGTCGAGGGGCAGCCGATCGGCCTGGTGGCGAACAATCCGCTGCATCTGGCCGGCGCGATCGACGCCGATGCTGCCGACAAGCTCGCGCGCTTCCTGCAGCTGTGCGACGCGCACGGGCTGCCGATCGTGTCGCTGAGGGCTTCATGGTCGGACCCGACGTCGAGGCGCGCGCGCAGGTGCGGCACGCGAGTCGGCTCTTCGTCGTCGGCGCGGCGCTGCGCGTGCCGCTCTTCGCGGTCGTGCTGCGCAAGGGCTACGGGTTGGGTGCGATGGCAATGGCGGCGGGGGGCTTCCATTCGCCGAACTTCACGGTCGCGTGGCCCACCGGCGAGTTCGGCGCGATGGGCCTCGAAGGCGCCGTGCGGCTGGGCTACCGCAAGGAGCTGGAGGCCGCGCCCGAAGGCGCAGAGCGCGAAGCGCTGTTCGAGCGCCTCGTCGCGCGCCACTACGAGCGCGGCGAGGCGATGAACATGGCCGAGGCGCTGGAGATCGATGCGGTGATCGATCCGGCGTGCACGCGCGAGTGGATCGTGAAGGGGCTGGCGAGTACGCGGCCCGGAGGGCGTCTTGCCGGGGAGCAGGCGCGCTTTGTCGATCCGTGGTGATCGGGGGGGCGTGTAGGAGCGCTGGGCCGGCGGGCCGCTGAGTGCTGGCCCGCTGGGCCCTTGGGCGCTGGGCGCTGGGCGCTGAGCGCCGGGCGCTGCACGCTGGGCGCTGGCCCCCCCCCGCGCCGGCACGCAGTGGAACGCTGCGTTTTCTGCTGCGAAAGTGCTTTTCCGCTGGAAAACGCTGCACTTCGCAGCGTGCGGGCGGAAGCGCGGGCGCGGCACCGCGTCTCTTGCCAATCGCGCGTTCCAGGTGGGCGCGACGGCCGCCGCGTATCCCCAGCGCATCAAACACGACTTGCCCAACGGCGGCGTCTGCGTGGCATGCGCCACGCCGCCGGTGGACAGTCTGCCGCGCAGGACCCGGGCCTGCTCGAAGACGAAAACGCCAATCTGTCCACGACAACGGGTCAAGCCCAAAAAACGCGCGTCTTCCGCGCATTCCGCGCGGTCGACCGAGCGGCGCCGGCGATTTCGCTCGCTCCTCGCGCAATTCCCGCCGCGATGCAGGTCTCGTCTTCCAGAATGCGCGGAATACGTGCGTTCGGCCTCGATCCGCTTGCGGGAACGGTTTGCGTCTTCGTCCCAGGTGGATCCGCGGTTCCGCGCGGCATGCCTGTCGACCGGCGAACCGCCGCCGCGCGACGCGCCAGGTTCGGAGCGCAACAGTTTGTTGCGCTCCGGCTCATGGAACGCGTTCCACAGTGAGGAACGCTACTTCCGGTAGCGAACGGCGCCACGGCCCCGAAACAGCGCCTCAAGGCAGCGGCCTCAAGGCAGCAGCCCCGAAACAGCGGCCTCGAGACAGCGGCCTCTCGAGCGCCGCGGCCTCGCTACCTGCCCGCCTCACGGCTGCGGCACCGACCTCAGCGCTGCGCTTCCAGCCCGGGCATCATCGGATCGCAGCGCGGAGCCGGCGCGCCGCGCAGCGCCGGATCGACCCACTCCTCGCATCCGCTGCCGCCGTCCATGCGCTCGCCCCACCACGCCGGCCCCAGGTGCACGAGGACGAGCGTCCAGGCCGCCACCCACGCGAGCGACGACAGCGCGATCAGCGCATCGGCCGGCGCTCCGGCGACGCCGGCTGCGGCGCGCATCGCCGCGGCCGCGACGAGCAGCGCCACGCCGATCGGCGTCCATCGCCGCTCGTCGAGCGGCCGTCCGGCGTGCATGCGTCCCGCGATGTTCAGCACCGCGTAGATCGACAGGCCCATGCCGCCGATCGTGAGCAGGTGCGTGCCGCCGCTCGGCGCGATCGGCAGGCCGAGCAGCGCGGCGCCGATCCACACGTAGCCGAGCGCCATCGTCCAGTAGACGGCGTACAGCATCGACGCCCAGCGCCCGAACAGCGCGCGACCGACGTGCCAGTCGTTCATCAGGTTCAGCAGGGCGGCGCCGGCGGCGAGCGCGACCCATCCGGTCACCGGCGATTCCGGCGCGACGAGGGCGGCCAGCGCGTGCAGCGCGATGACGACGATCGCGAGGTTGCGGCGCGGCGGACGCGCGCGGTACTCGGGCAGTTCGTCGTCGCCGTCGGCGGCGCGCGCGCGGCGCGCATCGAGCGCGTCGTTGACGATGCGCATCGAGATGCGGCTCATCGCGACGACGACGAGGATCATCATCGCGTCGAGCGCGGCGTGCACCCAGCGCATCGGCCATTCGCCGCGCAGCACGTCGAACCAGAAGCCGGCGGTGACGACGGCGAAGGCGGCCAGCCCCCAGAAGAAGCCGCGATGGCGGCGCTGCGGATCGCGCAGCAGGCGCGCGCCGAGCAATGCGGGCAGCGCCACGGCGAAGCCCACTTCGGCCGCGGCGGCGGGCCACGGACCGATGACGGGAGCGAGCCAGAAAGCGACGCGCGCCGCGAGCCACGCGAGCGCGATCGCGAGCGAGACGCGCGTGCTCAACGGCGGGGTATCGGTGAACTCGGGCACCGCGGTGAGCACGAAGCCGGCGATCGCCGCCAAGCCCACGCCGAACATCAGTTCGTGCGCATGCCAGGCTAGCGCGCCGCCGGCCGCTGCCGGCAGCGTGAAGCCGAGCGAGAAGGCCGCGCCCGACAGCGCGATGCCGATCGCGGCCCACAGTGCCGTCGCCAGGAACATCGAGCGGAACGGGCACGAGAAGAGCGGCAGCCGCTCGAGGCGCGCGAGCGTCAGCATCGCGGCGCCCGGCGCTCGAAGGGGATGACCGGCGCGCTTTCGACGATGAGGGTCGGCGTCGGTGCGGAAG
>QEVN01000063.1 GCA_003576795.1 Burkholderiales bacterium | reverse complement strand
CGGGTCCAGGCAGCCGAGCCGCTCCACCCGTTCGCGTTCCGAGGCAATCACGATCTGCCCCAGCCCGCCGATGCCGCTGGCGAGCTTCACGCGAACGGGGCCGCCGGGAAGCAGCGCGCGGACGGCGCGGTCCAGGTCGCGCATCGAGAACACCGAGTAGCCGGGCAGTACCGCGCCGGCGATGCGGTCGGCGAATCCCGCGTCCCAGCCCGGCGGGCAAGGCGCATCCGCCGCCACCAGCGGATGCGAGATGACCTTGGTGGCGACGAAGGGGAACGGCACGACGCCGCCGAACAAATCGTCCTCGCTCTCGATGCCCCAGCGCAGCGCCGCCTGCACGCCGACGATCGTATCGTTCGGCACGACGTAGCCGAGCGCCGTCTGCGCGCCGGGCTGCCCGGCATCGACGTAGCGGTCGAAACGCCCGCCGATCAGGCGCGCAAGCTCGCGGGCGATGCCGATCTGCGAAACGAGTTCATGCTCGCGCGCGCCCGGCCTGCAACACAGGAACGAAACCCGGGAATGGCGGGTCAGCGGAACACCGCCGGCGAGCGCTTCGATCGGCACGATCGGCCTCCATGGCGTGAATACCGGGACGGTGCGAACGACATGCCTGTCGTCCTCCTTCGGAGGACGGAGAAGGGTGAAGGGGAAACCGGGGGGTGCGGTGGGCAAGTAGAATGCGCGCGTCCACCAGTACGGAACCGAGGTGAGCGGATGCCCTCTTTCGACGTCGTTTCCGAGGCCGATGCGGTCGAGGTCCGCAACGCGGTAGCGCAGGCCAACAAGGAGATCTCGACGCGTTTCGACTTCAAGGGCTCGGATGCGCGCATCGAGCAGAAGGAGCGCGAGCTGACCGCCTACGCCGACGACGACTTCAAGCTCGGGCAGGTGCGCGACGTCCTGCTCGGCAAGCTGGCGAAGCGCAACGTGGACGTGCGCTTCCTCGACTACGGCGACGTGCAGAAGATCGGCGGCGACAAGGTCAAGCAGCTGATCACCGTGCGCCACGGCGTCTCCAGCGAGCACGCGAAGAAGCTCGTGCGGCTGATCAAGGACAGCAAGCTGAAGGTGCAGGCCAGCATCCAGGGCGCGTGAACGGCGCCAAGCGCGACGATCTGCAGTCGGCGATCGCGTTGATGAAGAAGGAGATCGTCGACGTGCCGCTGGCCTTCACCAACTTCCGCGACTGAGCGACGCGGGCGGCGAAGCGCGCGCCCGGGGGCGCGGGCCGGAGCCCAGTGATCGAAACAATCGATCGACAAGATCGTTTTTATTCGTTGGACTGATTACCGCCGCACGCCGAGAATCCCTTCATCGCGCCGGGCGCCGTTGCCCGGCGGCAATCACCGTAGAAGGGAGTCACTCGATGAAAACCGTTGGCGACAAGCTCGAAGCGTTCCGCGTGGTGGGCGTCAAGCCGCAGTTCAACCAGCCCGAAGAGAAAGGCGTCAGCGCCTTCGAAGAGATCACCGAGAAGTCGTTCCCGGGCAAGTGGAAGATCATCTACTTCTACCCGAAGGACTTCACCTTCGTGTGCCCCACCGAGATCGTCGGCTACGACAAGCTGGTCGGCAACTTCGAGGAGCGCGACGCGGTCGTGCTCGCCGGCTCCACCGACAACGAGTTCGTGAAGCTCGCCTGGCGCCGCGAGCATCCCGACCTGAAGAACCTGAAGCAGTGGCAGTTCGCCGACACGACGGGCTCGCTGGTCGACCAGCTCGGCATCCGCGACAGGAACGAAGGCGTGGCGCTGCGCGCGACCTTCATCGTCGATCCGGACAACACGATCCAGCACGTGACGGTGAACAACCTGAACGTGGGCCGCAATCCGGACGAGACGCTGCGCATCCTCGACGGCCTGCAGACCGACGAGCTGTGCCCGTGCAACCGCGCGGTCGGCGGCAAGACGCTCTGAGCGGAGGCCGGCGATGACGAAACTCGAAGCCGTCCGTTCGCGCATCCCCGATTACGCGAAGGACACCCGGCTGAACCTGGACGCCGTCGTCCAGCGCTCGAGCCTCGCGCCGGCCGACGCGCTCGGCTGCGCGCTGGCCGCCGCCTACGCGGCGGGCAGCGCGGACCTGGTCGAGGCGTTCCGGGAGCCGCTCGACGAAACCGATGCGAACGCCGCGCTGACGGCCGCCGCGCTGATGGGCATGAACAACGTCTGGTATCCGTACGTCGAAATGGCCGACGACCCGGAGCTGGGCAAGCAGCGCGCCGAGCTGCGGATGCAGGCCTACGCCACGCACGGCGGCGTCGCGCGCGAGCGCTTCGAAGCCTTCGCGCTCGCCGCCTCGGCCATCGGCAAGTGCCACTTCTGCGTGCGCTCGCACTACGAGCTGCTGCAGAAGTCGGGCTGGACGACGGTGCAGCTGCGCGACGTGGGCCGCATCGCGGCGGTCGTTGCCGCCGCGGCGCTCGCCTTGCGCAGCGTGCCGGCGACGGTGGAGGCGTAACGAGGAAGGGAAGGGGGAAAGCCCCTTCTCTATCCCTCTATCCGCGCGACCGCCGAATGATTGTGTATCGACTCGAAGTTCTCCGCCTCGACGACGAAGCGGCGGATGCGCGGGTCGGCGCGTAGCGCGACGGCGACGTCGCGCACGAGGTCTTCGACGAACTTCGGGTTCTCGTAGGCGCGCTCGGTGACGTGCTTCTCGTCGACCCGCTTGAGCAGGCCGTACAGCTCGCTCGAGGCCTGCGCTTCGGCGATCGCGATGATCTCCTCGGGGTCTACCGGTGCGGCGCTTTCGATCGACACGGTAACGTGCGATCGCTGGTTGTGCGCGCCGTATTCGGAGATCGACTTCGAGCACGGACACAGGCTCGTCACCGGCACGACCACGGTGAGCGTGGTCACCGCGTCGCGCGCATCGCCGTCGACGACCACCGACAATTCGTAGTCCATCAGGCTCTGCACGCCCGACACCGGCGCACTCTTGCGAACGAACAGCGGCAGGCTCGCCTCGATGCATCCGGCATCGGCCTCGAGCAGCACGAGCATCTCGTCGAACATCGCGCGCAGTCCGGCTGCGTCGAGCGCCGGCTCGCCGTCGGCCAGGCGGCGCTCGAGCAGCGCGAGAAAACGCGACATGTGCGTGCCCTTCTGCTCGGCCGGCAAGGCCACGTACAGCCCGAAGCGGCCGACGCTCGGCTGCTCGCCCGTGCTGCCGCGCCAGCGCAGCGGATAGCGCAGGCCCCTGACGCCGACGCGCTGGATCGGCAGCTGGCGTCGGTCGGCGCTGCCCTGCACGTCGAGCAGCGTGTCGCCGAGCGCGGCGCCGTCGCGAACGTTCATCGAATTCTCCGAGGTGTTCCGGCGCACGAAAGGAGCTCCATCGCCGGTCAGCCGCCGCCGCTGGCGACGAGCCGCGGCGCCTTGTCGACCCCGGGACGCTCGTCGAAGCGCGCGCGCACCGACCGCTCGATGCCGGCCGCGTCGAGCCCTTCGGCGCGCAGCAGTTGCGACTGCTCGCCGTGCTCGATGTGGCGGTCGGGCAGCCCGAGCTGCAGCAGGGGGCGCACGATCGCCTCGGCAGCGAACGCCTCGGCCACCGCGCTGCCGGCGCCGCCCATGACGACGTGCTCCTCGATCGTGACGAAAGCGTCGTGCGTCGCGGCCAGTTCGCGCAGCAGCGCCACGTCGAGCGGCTTGACGAAACGCATGTTGACGACGGTGGCGTCGAGCGCCTCGCCCGCGGCGAGCGCCGGCGCGAGCATCGTGCCGAAGGCGAGCAGCGCGATGCGCGGAGCGGCGCCGCGACGCTCGCGCCCGCATTCGCGGCGCAGTTCGGCCCGGCCGAGCGGGATCGCGGTGAGGTCCTTCGACACCGCGGCGCCGATGCCGGCGCCACGCGGATAGCGCACCGCCGCCGGGCCGTCGTGCCGGAAGGCCGTGTACAGCATCTGCCGGCATTCGTTCTCGTCCGACGGCGCCATCACGACGAGATTCGGCACGCAGCGCAGGCAGGCGTAGTCGTAGACGCCCGCGTGCGTCGCGCCGTCGGCGCCGACGATGCCGGCACGGTCGAGCGCGAACACCACCGGCAGGTTCTGCAGCGCGACGTCGTGCACCAGCTGGTCGTAGCCGCGCTGCAGGAAGGTGCTGTAGATCGCCACCACCGGCTTCATTCCCTCGCAGGCGAGCCCGGCCGCGAAGGTGATCGCGTGCTGCTCGGCGATGCCGACGTCGAAATAGCGCTGCGGGAAGCGCTGCTCGAACTCGACCAGTCCCGAGCCCTCGCGCATCGCCGGCGTGATCGCGACCAGCCGCTCGTCGAGCGCGCCCATGTCGCAGACCCAGTCGGAGAACACCTGCGTGTAGGTGAGGCGCGGCGGCGTGGACGGCGTGCGGATGCCCTCGTCCGGATCGAAGCGCCCGGGCCCGTGATAGAGCACCGGATCGGCTTCGGCGAGCTTGTAGCCCTGCCCCTTGCGCGTGACCACGTGCAGGAACTGCGGGCCGCGCAGCTCGCGCAGGTTCTGCAGCGTGGGCACGAGGCTGTCGAGATCGTGGCCGTCGATCGGGCCGACGTAGTTGAAGCCGAACTCCTCGAACATCGTCGCCGGCAGGACGAAGCCCTTCGCGTGCTCCTCGAGCCGCTTGGCCAGCTCGAGCAGCGGCGGCACGTTCTGCAGCATCGCGCGGCCCATGTCGCGCGCCTTCGTGTAGAAGCGGCTCGACAGCAGGCGCGCGAGATAGCGGTTCAGCGCCCCCACCGGAGGCGAGATCGACATGTCGTTGTCGTTGAGGACGACGAGCAGGTCGACGTCGGGGATCACGCCCGCGTTGTTCAGCGCCTCGAACGCCATGCCGGCGGTCATCGCGCCGTCGCCGATCACGGCGACGTGACGACGACGCGCGGGCCCGACGCCCTCGCCCTTGTTGCGCGAAGCGACCGCCATGCCGAGCGCCGCCGAGATCGACGTGGACGAATGCGCGGTGCCGAAGGCGTCGAAGGCGCTCTCGCTGCGCCGGGGAAAGCCGGAGATGCCGCCGTGCTGGCGCAACGTGGCCATCGCCGCGCGGCGCCCGGTGAGGATCTTGTGCGGGTAGCTCTGGTGGCCGACGTCCCAGATCAGCCGATCGCGCGGCGTATCGAAGACGTAGTGCAGCGCGATCGCCAGCTCGACCGTGCCCAGGTTCGACGACAGGTGTCCGCCGGTGCGCGACACGGACTCGAGCACGAAGGAGCGCAGTTCGCGCGCGAGCTGGGCCAGCGCCGCGCGATCGAGCTTGCGCAACTGCGCCGGCTCGTCGATCGACGACAACAGCGGCGTCGCTTGCGGATCGTGCGGCTGCATCGTGGGGTCTCGAGCAGGGTCCCGTTCACGCCCGGCGCAGGACGATGCGATCGGCGAGCGCCGCCAGGCGCCCGGCACGCGGCCCGAGCGGCGCGATCGCCTCGTGCGCCTGCAGGCGCAGGCGCCCGGCGAGCGTGCGCGCCGCCTCGAGTCCGAGCGTGGACACGTAGGTGGGCTTGTCGGCGTCGGCGTCCTTGCCGGCCGTCTTGCCCAGCGTGACCGAGTCGCCCTCCACGTCGAGAATATCGTCCACGATCTGGAAGGCAAGGCCGACCGCGTCGGCGTAGCGGGCGAGCGCCGGCATCGAGACCCCCGCGCGCTGTCCGCAGGCCCCGCCCAGTCGCACCGAGGCGGCGAGCAGCGCGCCGGTCTTGCGCCGGTGCATGTCCTCGAGCGCGTCGGCGGGAAGCGCGACACCCACCGAAGCCAGGTCGATCGCCTGTCCGCCGGCCATGCCGACCGAGCCCGAGGCGCGGGCCAGCTCGGCGATCATCGAGACGGTCGTGCGGGCGTCGACGCCTTCGTCGGCGGCCGCGGCGAGCGACTCGAAGGCAAGCGCCTGCAGCGCATCGCCGACCAGCATCGCGAGCGCCTCGCCGTAGACCACGTGCACCGTGGGCCGGCCGCGGCGCAGGACGTCGTTGTCCATGCAAGGCAGGTCGTCGTGCACCAGCGAATAGGCGTGGATCAGCTCGACCGCGCCGGCCGCGCAGTCGAGCGCGCCCGCCGGCGCGCCGAGCGCCTCGCCGGCCGCGTGCACGAGCAGCGCGCGAATGCGCTTTCCGCCGCCCAGCGCCGCATAGCGCATCGCTTCGTGCAGCCGCGCCGGATGCGAATCGGCCGGCGCGAGCGTGCGATCGAGCGCACGCTCGACGCGCGCGCGCCGATCGGCGATCCACGCATCGAACGGGGTGCCGTCGCCCGCCGCCGGATCGGCGCAGGCCGCGGCGGCGACGCGGTCGCCGCCCGTCGTGAAGGAGACGCTCATCGACTGGCTGGCGCGGAGCCGGGCTCGGCGGGCTCGCAGGGCTCGGCCGCGGCATCGAAGGGCTCGAGCAGGTCGGCCTCGAGGATGCGCACCTGCTGCTGCACGTCGGCGAGCGACTTGCGGCACCAGGCCACGAGCGACGCGCCGCGACGATAGGCGCCGAGCGACTCCTCGAGCGACAGCGAGCCGCTCTCCATGCGCTGCACGATCTGCTCGAGCTCGCCGAGGGCGCGTTCGAAGGATTCGGGGGTGGACGAGTCCATGAAGGGCTTGATTTTACTTCGCTTTTCGGGACGTCGCGCGGCGCCCCGATCGACGCCGGCGCGGCACGGGCTCCCGACCGGCCCGGCGATACGATCGGGGTATCCTTCTGCGCTCGCCCGGCCGCCCCGGGCGAGTCGTCCGGTCGCCCCGGACAATCGGACTCTGGAACAGGGAGGAATTCGATGTCCGACGTGGGCCGCCAGGATCGGCTCGCGCGCTCGCGCACGCAGTTGCCGGTCTCCGCCTATTTCGACGAAGCGCTGTTCGAGCGCGAGAGGGAAACGCTGTTCCGCCGCGGCCCGGGCTATGTAGGCCACGAGCGGATGGTGCCCGAACCCGGCGACTACTGCGTGCTCCCTGCCGAGAACGACGGCCGCATGCTGGTGCGCGGCGAGAACGGCGTCGAGCTGCTGTCGAACGTCTGCCGCCATCGCCAGGCGATCATGCTCGACGGACGCGGCAACGCGTCGAACATCGTCTGTCCGCTGCATCGCTGGACCTACGATCTCTCCGGCCGCCTGCTCGGCGCCCCGCATTTCGACGAGCAGCCGTGCCTCGATCTCGCGCGCACGCCGCTGCAGCAGTGGAACGGCCTGCTCTTTCGCGGCCCGCGCGACGTCGCCGCCGATCTCGCCGACATCGGTTCGCATCCCGAATTCGATTTCTCCGGCTACCGGCTCGATCACATCGAGCTTCACGAGTGCGACTACAACTGGAAGACCTTCATCGAGGTCTACCTCGAGGACTACCACGTCGTGCCCTTCCATCCGGGCCTCGGGCAGTTCGTCTCCTGCGAGAACCTGCGCTGGCGGTTCGGCGAGCGCTGGTCGCTGCAGACGGTCGGAACCTGGAAGGCGCTGGGCAGGCCGGGCACGCCGGTCTACCGCCGCTGGCACGAGCAGCTGCTGCGCTACACCGGCGGCCAGGCGCCCGAGCGCGGAGCGATGTGGCTGACGATCTTCCCGAACGTGATGCTCGAGTGGTATCCGCAGGTGCTCGTCGTTTCCACCGTCGTGCCGCGCGGACCGCGCAGGACCACGAACGTCGTGGAGTTCTACTATCCGGAGGAGATCGCGCTGTTCGAACGCGAGCTGGTCGAGGCCGAGCGCGCCGCGTACATGGAGACGGCGATCGAGGACGACGAGATCGCGATGCGCATGGACGCCGGGCGTCGCGTGCTGATGGAGCGCGGCGAGGACGACGCGGGCCCGTACCAGAGCCCGATGGAGGACGGGATGCAGCATTTCCACGAATTCCTTCGCGCCGAGCTGGGGCTCGGCGGTCCGCGCGCCTGAGCAGCCGGGAGGAAGCCGACGCATGCCGATGCGCTGGAGAACGCTGATCCGCGTCGACGAACTCGCACGCCGCCTCGATGCGTGCGTCGTCGTCGATTGCCGGCACGACCTGACCGACCCCGCCTACGGACCGGCCGCCTGGGCCGACGCGCATCTTCCCGGCGCGTTCTTCCTGCACCAGGACCACGACCTCGCGGGCGAGCGCACCGGCACGAACGGACGCCACCCGCTGCCCGAGCGCGAAACGCTGCGCCGCCGGCTCGAATCGATCGGACTGGCCGACGGCGTGCAGCTGGTCGCCTACGACGAGAACGGCGGGATGTACGCGTCGCGCCTGTGGTGGCTGGCGCGCTGGCTCGGACACCCGGAGGTGGCCGTGCTCGACGGCGGACTGCCGGCCTGGCGGGCGGCCGGGCACGCGCTCACGCGCGAGCCGCCGGTGGCGCGGCCGCGCGGCGCGCTGACGCTGCACGCGCCGCGCACCGCGCAGGTGGACGCCGCGCAGGTGCTCGCGCAGCTGCGCGCCGATCGCATGCGCATCGTCGATGCCCGCACGCCGGAGCGCTGGCGCGGCGAGGTCGAGCCGCTGGACCCCGTGGCCGGGCGCATCCCCGGATCGGTCAATCGGCCGTACACCGAGAACCTGCAGCCCGACGGCCGCTTCAAGCCGGCCGAAACGCTGCGCGCCGAATTCCTCGCGCTGCTCGACGGGCGCGAGGCGAGCGCCCTCGTTCACCAATGCGGCTCGGGCGTGACCGCCTGCCACAACCTGCTGGCGATGGAGATCGCCGGGCTGCCCGGCGCGGCGCTGTATCCCGGTTCGTGGAGCGAGTGGTGCGCCGACCCGGAACGCCCGGTCGCCGTCGGCGCCTGAGGATGGCGAGGCTCGTCTTCTTCGCCGGCCACGCCGGCACCGGCAAGACGACGCTGGCCAAGCGCGCGGTGCCGCTGCTGCACGCGCGCACCGGCGAAAGCTTCTGCCTGCTCGACAAGGACACCGTATACGGCGCCTACAGCGCGAAGGTGATGGGCCTGGTCACCGGCGATCCCGACGACCGCGACAGCCCGACCTACCTCGAGCACCTGCGCGACCAGGAATACGACGGCCTGTTCGAGATCGCGCGCGAGAACCTCGAGCTCGGCGTGAACACGGTGCTCGTCGGGCCGTTCTCGCGCGAGGTGCGTTCGCACCGCGTCTTCGATCCGTGCGCGCTGGGCGTGCCCGACGACACGGCCGTCTCCGTCGTCTGGGTCGAGATCGAAGAGGAAGCGGCGAAAGCGCGGATCGTCGCGCGCGCGCACCCGAACGATCGCTACAAGCTCGCCCACTGGGACGAATACCGCAAGCGCCGCTTCGTCCCCGATCCGGGCGAATTCCCGCTGCTCATCCGGCACGACAACACGGTCTTCGACCCGCACGCCTTCGAGCGGCTCGTCGAAAGGCTGTGCGGGGTTCCCTACACGGCGATGCGCTGAAGCGGCAGGCGAGCGCCTCGCCGTTTCACCGCGAGGCCGCCGCGCCGGGCGCGCTGGCGGGCGCCGCTCGCTGCCCACCGCCCGTCCTGCAGACGGCCGCGGCAAGGCGCAGAATCGACCGTGCCGGCGCCTTGCCGCAGGCCTGGCGCGCGGCCCGCACTTCCACGAGGAGCACAGCCATGCACACGCTGCCGATCCTGCCTCGCTTCGCCTTCGCCGCCGCTGCCGCGGCCAGCGTCTTCGCCCTGTCGACCGCATCGGCCCAGGACATGAAGGTCCAGCTGAGCGGGAAGAACGAAGTGCCGCCGGTGACGACCAGCGCCTCCGGCGACGGATCCTTCTCGGTGAAGCCGGACGGCGCGATCAGCGGCTCGGTGACCACCCAGGGGATCGACGGAACGATGGCGCACATCCACGAAGGCGCCGCGGGCGCCAACGGCCCGGTGCGCATCCCATTGACGAAGGACGGCAACAAGTGGGTCGTGCCCGAGGGCGCGAAGCTCGACGCCGAGCAGCAGAAGGCGCTGAAGGAAGGAAAGCTGTACGTGAACGTGCACAGCAAGGAGCACCCGGGAGGGGAGCTGCGCGCGCAGTTGCAGTGAGCAATCAATAGCCGTGTCGCTCGTGCCATTGCGCGAGCGACTCGTCCGGGTATTCGTCGAAGCATTCGTCGCCGTCGCGCAACTCGGGCTCGGCCCAGTTCGCCCGGGAGCCCAGGAAGATGTGCACGCGCTCGGGCGGCAGCGGCAGCGGCGTGTCGATCGCCGAGGCGTGCGGGTGCACGAGCTCGGGCCAGGTCGGGTCGTAGAGCCACAGCGCGCTGCCGCAGCGGCGGCAGAAATTGCGCTCCCCGCTGCTCGTCGTGCCGTCGTCGAGCCGCGCGCGATACACCGACACGTGCTCGGCGCCCTCCACCTGTAGCGTTGCGCGATCGGCGCCGAGATTGATCGCATAGCCGCCTCCGCCCGCCGTCTTGCGGCAGATCGAGCAGTAGCAGCGCAGGAACGGCACCGGCGACGGCGCCTCGACGGTGAAGCGCACCGCCTTGCAGTGGCAGGATCCGGCGAGTTGCATCGCAGGCAAGCCTCGGCGTGGGCACGAAGCGGGCCTGCGCACGCCCCGTAAACGGGAGAGTATCGACGGGTTCCCGCCCGGCGCATGCATTTGCCGAGCGGCTCGCTGCGGTATCTTGTGTTTGCGCAACCCGGCGCCCCGCGAGCGTCTTTCCAGCCCACACGGCTTGCGGGTATCTTGGTTGGCCCGTCCCGCCGAGGAGAGCCGAATGCGCGAGGATCTGGTCGAACGGATCGCGAACGATCCCGAATACGTGACGCTGAAGTCGCGCCGAACGCGCTTCGGATGGACGCTCACGATCCTGATGCTGGTGGTCTACTACGGCTTCATCCTGCTCGTCGCCTTCGACAAGGAGCTGCTCGCGCACCGCATCGGCGAGCACGTGACCACCTGGGGCATGCCGGTGGGCCTGGCGGTCATCGTCTTCACCATCCTCATCACCGCGTTCTACGTGCGGCGCGCCAACGGCGAGTTCGACGAGCGCACCGAGCGCATCGTGCGGGAGGCGCTGAAATGACTCCGCAGCGATTCGCGCAATGGGCCGGCGCCGCCGCGCTGCTGGCCGCCTGCACCGCGGCCGTGGCCGCCGGCGCAGACCTCGGCCAGGCCGAGAAGCAGGCGACGAACTGGACGGCGATCGGCATGTTCGGCGTGTTCGTGCTGTTCACGCTGTTCATCACCAAGTGGGCGGCGTCGCGCACGAAATCGGCGGCCGATTTCTACACCGCGGGCGGGGGCATCACCGGCTTCCAGAACGGGCTGGCGATCGCCGGCGACTACATGTCGGCCGCCTCGTTCCTCGGCATCTCGGCGGCCGTCATGGCCAACGGCTACGACGGACTGATCTACTCGATCGGCTTCCTCGTCGGCTGGCCGGTGGTCACCTTCCTGCTCGCCGAGCGGCTGCGCAACCTGGGCAAGTTCACCTTCGCCGACGTGGCCGCGTTCCGCTTCCAGCAGGCGCCGGTGCGCGTGTTCGCCGCGGCGGGCACGCTGGTGGTCGTCGCCTTCTACCTGATCGCGCAGATGGTGGGCGCCGGACAGCTGATCAAGCTGCTCTTCGGGCTCGACTACTGGATCGCCGTGGTGATCGTCGGCGTGCTGATGATGATCTACGTGCTGTTCGGCGGCATGACCGCCACCACGTGGGTGCAGATCATCAAGGCGATCATGCTGCTCGGCGGCGCCACCTTCATGGCGCTGATGGTGCTGCTGCATTTCGGCTTCAGCCCCGAGGCGATGTTCGCCCGGGCGGTGCAGATCAAGACGGAGCTGGCGGCCGCCGCGGGCAGGCCGCCCGAGGCGGCGGCCGCCACCGGCCGCTCGATCATGGGCCCCGGCGGCTTCATCAAGGACCCGATCTCGGCGATCTCCTTCGGCATGGCGCTGATGTTCGGCACCGCCGGCCTGCCGCATATCCTGATGCGCTTCTTCACCGTGCCCAACGCCAAGGAGGCGCGCAAGTCGGTGCTCTGGGCCACCACGTGGATCGGATACTTCTACCTGCTGACCTTCATCATCGGCTTCGGCGCGATCGTCTTCGTGCTCACCGAGCCGGGCTTCCTCGACGCGAAGGGCGGCCTCATCGGCGGCAGCAACATGGCGGCGGTGCACCTGGCCGACGCGGTGGGCGGCAACGTGTTCCTCGGCTTCATCTCGGCGGTGACCTTCGCGACGATCCTGGCGGTGGTGGCCGGGCTCACGCTGTCGGGCGCCTCGGCGGTCTCGCACGATCTGTACGCGACCGTAGTCCGCAAGGGCCAGGCCGACAGCGCCGCCGAGCTGCGCGTCTCGCGCGCCACCACCGTGGTGCTCGGCATCATCGCCGTGCTGCTGGGCATCGCCTTCGAGAAGCAGAACATCGCGTTCATGGTGTCGCTGGCCTTCGCCATCGCGGCGTCGGCGAACTTCCCGGTGCTGCTGATGTCGGTGCTGTGGAAGGACTGCACGACGCGCGGCGTGGTCATCGGCGGCTTCCTCGGGCTGATCTCCTCGGTCGCGCTGACGGTGATCTCGCCCGCGGTGTGGGAAGCCACGCTCGGCAATCCGGCGGGCTCGGCGCCCTTCCCCTACGCATCCCCGGCGCTCTTCTCGATGACGATCGGCTTCGCCGGCATCTGGCTGTTCTCGATCCTCGATCGCAGCGAGCGCGCGCGCGTCGACCGGGCCGGCTTCCTCGCGCAGCAGGTGCGTTCCGAGACCGGGATCGGCGCCTCGGGCGCGTCGGGGCATTGAGGCGGGCGATGCGGGCGCGCGCGCCGGGCGGGGCCGGCTGAACCGCAGCCGCGCGCCGCACACGCCGCGATGGCCGACGCCCGCGAAGCCGAGGTCCGGCTCGAGACGCTCTCGCTGGTCACCGCGCGCGTGCGCGACGCGTACCTGCGCAAGCCGTTCTACGTCGACGGCGCCACCGACCTCGTCTCGGTGTGCCGCGAGCTGTCGCAGCGCGGACTGACCAGCGCGCTGGTGCGCGACGGCGAGCGCATCGGCATCTTCACCACCACCGACCTGCGCGACGCGATGCTGCACGCGCGCCCGCCGGCCGAGCTGGCGGTGCGGGAGGCCGCGCGCTTCGAGCTGGTCGACGTGCACCCCGACGCCGAGCTGTTCGAGGCGATGTGGCGCATGGTGCGCCACGGCGTGCACCGGCTCGTCGTGCGCGACGGCGAGCAGGTGCTCGGCGTGCTCGGCCAGCTCGACCTGATCAGCTTCGTCGCCAACCATTCGCACATCGTCGTGCAGCAGATCGACGACGCGGCTTCGGTCGACGATCTCGAAGCCGCCGCGCGGCGCGTCGATGCGATGATCGCGGCGCTGCACGAAGGCGGCACCCGCGTCGAGCGCATCGCGCGCCTGGTCGGCGAGCTGAACCGGCGCCTGTTCGCGCGGCTGTGGTCGATGCTCGCGCCGCCCGAGGTCGTGAACGCGAGCTGCCTCGTCGTGCTCGGCAGCGAGGGGCGCGGCGAGCAGCTGCTGAAGACCGACCAGGACAACGCGCTGCTCGCGCGCGACGATCCGCCGCCCGCCGCGCTGGAAGAAGCCGCGCAGCGCTTCCACGACGCGCTGGCGCGCATCGGCTACCCGCCGTGTCCGGGCGGGGTGATGGTCACGAACCCGGCGTGGCGCCAGTCGCTCGCCGCCTATCGGGCGACGATGCGCGGCTGGATCGACGGCTCGGACCGCGAGGGGCCGATGCACCTGGCGATCTTCCTCGACGCGGCGCCCGTGGCCGGCGACGCGCGGCTGCTCGACGAGCTGCGCGCGTGGCTGGACGACGCGCTGGCCGGCAGCGACGCCTTCCTCGCGCGCTTCGTCGCCGCGGTCGAGCAGTTCGACGAGGGCGGCGGCTGGTGGACGCGGCTGATCGCGCGCCGCGACGACGCGCCGCTCGAC
The DNA here is from genome assembly GCA_003576795.1 of Burkholderiales bacterium. Lineage (GTDB taxonomy): Bacteria > Pseudomonadota > Gammaproteobacteria > Burkholderiales > Burkholderiaceae_E > Zeimonas. The sequence goes on along the minus strand of QEVN01000063.1, from coordinate 566 downwards.
CTGAAGAAGGCCGCGATCTTCCCGATCGTGCACGGCGTGCGCGCGCTCGCCCTGCAGTACCGCGTGCGCGCGCTGGGCACCGCGCAGCGCGTCGACGCGCTGGTCGCCGCAGGGCGCCTCGATGCGGCGCTCGGCCGCGACGTCGTCGATGCGCTGCATTTCCTGCTGCAGCTGCGGCTCGACGTGCAGCTGCGCGAACATGCGCTGGGCCATGCGCCGACCAACGAGGTGCAGCCCGGCCGGCTCGGCACGCTCGAACGCGATCGCCTGCACGACTGCCTGGGCATCGTGCGACGCTTCCGCGCGTTCCTGCGCCAGCACTACCGGCTCTCGTCGCTGTGAGCGCGCCGCCCCCGCCTGCAACGGACGAGCCGCGAGCGGACGCCGAGCGGCGCGAAGCCGCACGGCTGTTCGTGCTGTTCGCCGCCGGCTGGCTGGTCTTCGACTACCCGCTGCTCGGCCTGTGGGTGGGCGACGCGACGTTGCTCGGCGTTCCGCTGCTGCCGGCGGCGCTGTTCGCCGCGTGGGGCGCGATCGTCGCGGCGCTCGCCTGGATCGCCGAGCGC
>QEVN01000062.1 GCA_003576795.1 Burkholderiales bacterium | reverse complement strand
GGCGCCGGCGCCACCTGGGTCTATCGCGGCATGACGCACGACACCGACCTTGCCGAGCGCATCGTCCAGGGCGTGCGTCACCCGGGATTCGCCGTGCTCGACATCTGGGAGATGTGCACCGCCTGGTACATGCCGCGCAACGACCTGAGCAAACAGGCGTTGATCGACCTGTTCGGCGCCACCGGAATGGCCCGCGGCCTTCTCGTCGAACGCGAGCGCACCGAATTCGGCGCCGGCTATCGCGCGACCTGCACTGCGAAGGCGAAAGCGCCGCAACCCATCGTGATCGAGCGCGAGTTCGATCACTCGCTCGATCGCCAGGTCGGCATCGTCGTCGCGGGAAGCGCCGGACAGAAAGTGAAATCGGCAGCGACGACCCTGGCGCGCGCCGGACTCCTGTGCGGGCTGGATGCGACGCAGAAGGACGACTACCCGATCACGGTGATGACCGGGCACTCGATTTCGGAGATCAACTTCTCCCCGCGGCGCATCGAATACACGGCGATCGATTCGCCGGACTACTTCGCGGTGGTATCGGTCGACGGCCTGAAGAAGACGCGCCCATGGATCGGGCGGCTGCCCGAGACCTGCACGCTGTTCGTCGACGAGAGCTTCGAAATCCCGCCGACGCTCGCGCGCGTGCGCAGGCTTCCCCTGCTGAAGACGGCCAGGGAGATCGGGCGCTTCTCGTCGAGCATCGTCGCCATGGCGGCAATGCTGGCCGAATCGCGGATCCTTCCGCTCGCGGCATTCGAGACGGCGATCTCGCGGTATCAGTCGGCGAGTGTCGCGGAGATCAATTGCAAGGCGGTGCGGGCGGGGGCCGCGCTGGCGGCATAGCGGCGGCGCCGGGGCGCGCAACAGGCCAAGCGGGCCGTACCGGAACCGGGACTACTTCCCGATGCAGAACCTGCTGAAGATCGCCCCCAGCAGATCGTCGGCGCCGAACTCGCCGGTGATCTCGTTCAGCCGCTCCTGCGCGAGCCGCAGCTCCTCGGCGAACAGATCCAGATGCAGATCGCCCTCGCCGGCACGTGCGGCCGCCGCCCCGAGGTGATCGCTCGCCGCGCGCAAGGCGACGAGATGCCGCTCGCGGGCGATGAAGGTCGACTCGCCGCCCGCCTGCCAGCCGGCCAGCTCGAGCAGCAGCCTGCGCAACCGCTCGATCCCTTCTCCGGTCTTCGCCGACAGCCACACGGACGCCTCGACGCAGACGTCGTCGTTCGCTGCGTCGCCCTCCGGCGCGCCGCGCGCCCCCGCCCGACGCTCGACCCGCGCCTCGCCCCCGATCAGGTCGATCTTGTTGTATATGCGCACGATCGGCACGCGGGCTTCGAGCCGGCGTTCCAGCTCGTCCTCGATCGCCGCCGCTCCTGCCGCATCGCCCTCACGCGCATCGAGCAGATGCACGACGACGTCCGCCCTGCCCGCTTCCTGCCACGTTCGCGCGATGCCCAGCCGCTCGACGACGTCCTCGGTGTGGCGCAGCCCCGCCGTGTCGACGACGTTCAACGGAACGCCGTCGATCTGGATGGCCTGCGCGATGCGGTCGCGCGTCGTTCCCGGCACGTCGGTGACGATCGCGATCTCGGCGCCGGCCAACGCGTTGAGCAGCGAGCTCTTCCCGACGTTCGGCTCGCCGAGCAGCACGACGTTCAATCCCTCGCGCAGCAACGCTCCGCGGCGCGCCTGCGCGAGCAGCGCGTCGAGCGAGGCGCGCAGCGCCGCGAGCCGCCCGCGCGCGTCGGACGCCTCGAGGAAGTCGATCTCCTCCTCGGGGAAGTCGAGCGTCGCCTCCACCAGCGTGCGCAGTTCGATCAGGCCTTCGACCAGCGCGTGCACCGCGTCGGAGAACTCGCCCGACAGCGAGCGCGCGGCCGAGCGCGCCGCCTGCTCGGTGCTCGCGTCGATGAGGTCGGCCACCGCCTCGGCCTGCGCGAGATCGAGCTTGTCGTTCAGGAACGCGCGCTGCGTGAACTCGCCCGGCTCGGCCAGCCGCACGCCGAGCTCGCGCCCCGCCTCGAGCACGCGCCGCAGCAGCAGCTGCAGCACGACCGGTCCGCCGTGCCCCTGCAGCTCGAGCACGTCCTCGCCGGTGTACGAATGCGGCGCCGGATAGAGGATCGCGATGCCGCGATCGATCACCGAGCCGCCGTCGTCGAAGAAGGGACCGTAGGTCGCGTGGCGCGGCGCGAGCGAGCGTCTCAGCACCGCGTCGATCACCGGCTGGAGACCACTACCCGACACACGGACCACGCCGATCCCACCGCGGCCGGGCGCGGTGGCGATGGCGGCGATCGGCCGCGCCGATCGCGTGAAGGCTGACGGGCGAGGGGCGAAGGGCGGCGCGTCGGCCGCCTCGTTCACGGCGCGGCTCTCGCCCCCTTCACCCTTCACCCTTCCCCCTTCACTTGTGCAGCACCCCGAGCTTCTTGTTGATCACCCACTGCTGCGCGATCGAATACACGTTGTTCACCAGCCAGTACAGCACCAGGCCCGCCGGGAAGAAGAAGAACATCACCGAGAACACCAGCGGCATGATCATCATCATCTTCGCCTGGATCGGATCCGGCGGCGTGGGGTTCAGCTTCACCTGGATGAACATCGTGCCGGCCATCACCAGCGGCAGGATGAAATACGGATCGGGCGCGGAGAGATCGTGGATCCAGCCGATCCACGGCGCATTGCGCATCTCCACCGACGCGAGCAGCACCCAGTACAGCGCGATGAACACCGGGATCTGCACGACGATCGGCAGACAGCCGCCGAGCGGGTTGATCTTCTCGGTCTTGTACAGCTCCATCATCGCCTGGTTCATCTTCACGCGATCGTTGCCGTAGCGCTCGCGGATCGCGGTGAGCCGCGGCGTGACGGCCTTCATCCGCGCCATCGACTTGTAGCTCGCCGCCTGCAGCGGGAAGAAGATGGTCTTGATCAGCAGCGTGAGCAGCACGATCGACCAGCCCCAGTTGCCGACGAACGCGTGCAGCTTCTCGAGCAGCCAGTAGATCGGCTTGGCGATGACGGTGAGCCATCCGTAGTCCACCGTGAGATCGAGGCCCGGGGCGATCGCCTCGAGCATGCGCTGCTTCTGCGGTCCGACCAGCAGCTCCGACTCGGCGCTCGTCGTCGCGTTCGGCGCGAGGGTGCCGAGCGGCTCCTTGATGCCCACCGAGTACAGGTTGTTGTCCACCTTGCGCGCGTAGTACTCGCGCTGCACGCCCTGCTGCGGAATCCACGCGGCGACGAAATAGTGCTGGATGATGCCCGCCCATCCGTCGGCGGCCGACTTCGCGTAGTTCGCCTTGCCCTTGTCGATGTCGCTGAACGACACCTTCTGGAACTTCTCCTCGTTCGTGTAGACGACCGGGCCGGTGTAGGTGCTGTAGAACTTCGACCCGCCGGGAGGCGCTTCGCCGTCGCGCGTGAGCTGCAGGTACAGCACGGGGCTCAGCGGCGCCTGGCTTTCGTTGGTCACCTCGTCCTTCACGCGCACGACGTACTCGCCGCGCGCGAGCGTGTAGGTGCGCACGAGCCGCAGGCCGCCGCTCTCGGCCTCGAGCTTCAATTGCACGTCGTCGCCGGCGCCCAGCGTGCGCGGCGAGGCGTCGCCGCCCACCGGCGTCATCGGCGTGCGGTGCGTGGGGAACGACGCCCCTGCCGGAGCGTCGCCGATCAGTCCGCTCTGCGCGAGATAGATGCGACCCGGCGCGTACTGCATCAGGACGAGGTTCTGCGCCTCCTCTCCGTTCTCCTCGCGATGACCGAGCAGCTCGGCGCGCCGCACCTGTCCGCCCAGCAGGTCGATGTCGAGCGAGAGCACGTCGTTGGCCAGGCGGATCGCCTGCTCGGAGGCGACCGCCGCCCCGCTCGTCGGCGGCGCCGACGCGGCGGCGCCGGCAGTGCCGCTCGCAGCGGCGCCGGGTGCGGGGCTGGTGGGCGGCGGAATCGCCGCGTCGGAGGCGGCTCCGCCGGCGGACGGGCCCGTGCCGGTGCGGCCGGCCGGGTTTTCGTGGACGCCCTGCTCGGTCGGGGGCGGGCCGCCGAACAGCGACGCGTGTCCCTGATGACGCTGCCAGGAGTCCCACAGGAACAGCAGCGACATCGAGAACACGATCCACAGGATCATTCGTTGGGTCTGCATGGCTCGGGAATCAGGATTCGACGGGAGGGTCGTCGCGCATCGACGCCGGCCAGCGGCACCGGCAGCTCGACGACAGATGAAGCGGCACCTCGTCGATGCCGCCCGGATGGAACGGGTGGCAACGCGCAATGCGCCGCAGGGCCAGCCAGCCGCCCCGCAGGGCGCCGTGGCGTTCGACCGCCTGCATCGCGTAATCGGAGCAGGTGGGCAGGAAACGGCAGCGCGGAGCCAGGAACGGGCTGATCGCCGCGCGATAGAAGCGGATCGCGCCGGTGAGGAGCGTACCCGCGAAGCCGGTCTTCATCGCAGCATTCCCCGCTTGCGCAGCGTAGCCCCGGCCGCGACGAAGAGCCGGTCCAGCTCCTCGCGCGCCAGCCGCTTGCGCGCCGGCAGGCCGGCTGCGACCTCGGGCGGCACGATGGCAGCGCGCACGCGCAGCAGGCCGACCACCGCGCTTCGATCCAGGCCGGCCGCACGCCAGGCTTCGCGCGCCACGCGGCGCATCGCGTTGCGCTCGACCGCCCGCTTCAGCACGCGCTTGGGCGCCGTGACGATGAGCCGGCCGCGGACCGCTGCCGCGTCGTCCGCGACGCGGTTCACGTGCACGCCGAAATGCCGTCCGGAAGCTACTGGACGAGTGCGCAACAGCATCGGTACGATGCCCGGCGGCACGCGCGTAGAGACGTTGCCGCGGGGCTGCTGGCGGGAGTCGGCAGGCTCGGCGCCCGGGGGCGAGCCGGTCTGCGAAACCGGCCGCTCAGACGGCGAGGCGCTTCCTGCCTTTGGCGCGGCGCGCACGGATGACGGCTCGTCCACCGCGGGTCTTCATGCGTACGAGAAAGCCGTGCGTGCGCTTGCGGCGCACGACGGAAGGTTGGTAGGTGCGTTTCATCGGCGAATGCCTCGGCGTGGAGCTCGGAGTAAAGCGGCTCGAAGTAAAGCGAAAAGCCTTTCATTACAACGCATTACTGAGCCGCCTGTCAATTTGGCGATGGCGCCGGCCCGGCGGTGCGAGGTAAAATCCCCGTTTGTCCGCACGCGCGAACCGATCGAAGACATGATGGACCGTTGGCTCGCCTGCGTGGCAAGGCTACAGAACGAGATTCCCGCTCAGCAGTTCAAGCCCTGGATCAAGCCGCTCGTCTTTCTCGGCTACGACGAAGGCGAGCACCTGCTGCGGCTCGGTGTGCCGAACCATTTCAAGCTGAACTGGGTGAAGTCGCAGTTCCAGTCGCAGATCGAGTCGGTGGCGCGCGAAACCATCGAGCCCGAATTGCGCGTGAGCTTCGAGATCCACCGCTCGCCCGCGTCGGGTGCGCCCCCGGTGCCGAACCTCGGTGCGCTCGCCGGCGCTCGCCCCTGGAGCGCGACCGGCGCCTCCGCATCGGCGCCCGACGAGATCCGCGGGAACGACAGCGACGTCGTCCTCGAGAGCACCGACACCTTCGACGAAACGCCGGCTGACGCGCCCGCGGCGCCCGGCTTTCCGGCCGCCGCGGCGCCCGATGCCCGCACGCGGCTGCGCCCCGAGCTCACTTTCGAGAACTTCGTGCACGGCAAGGCGAACCAGATCGCCTGGTCGGCCGCGCTGCAGGTCGTCGAACGGCCCGGCACCTCGTACAACCCGCTGTTCCTCTACGGCGGCGTGGGGCTGGGCAAGACGCACCTGCTGCACGCGGTGGGCAACGCGATCCGCGAGCGCATGCCCGGTGCGCGCGTGCGCTACATCCACGCGCAGGACTACTTCGACGAGATGGTGCGCGGCATCCAGCGCAAGTCGCTGCAGGACTTCAAGCAGAAGTACCACACGCTCGACCTCCTTCTCGTCGACGACATCCAGTTCCTCGGCGGGAAGGACCGCACGCAGGAGGAGTTCTTCTACACCTTCGAGGCGCTGCTCACCGCGCGCAAGCAGCTGATCATCACCAGCGACACCTATCCGAAGGAGCTGTCGGCCTTCGAAGACCGGCTGGTGTCGCGCTTCGGCTCGGGGCTGATCGTCGAGATCGAGCCGCCGGAGCTGGAGATGCGCGTCGCGATCCTGCTGAAGAAGGCCGAGCAGTCGGGCGAGAAGCTGCCCGAGGAAGTCGCCTTCTTCGTCGCGAAGAACCTGCGCTCGAACGTGCGCGAGCTGGAAGGGGCGCTGCTGCGCGTGATCGCTTTCGCGCGCTTTCGCGGAAAGGCGGTCACCGCCGATCTCGCCAAGGAGGCGCTGAAAGACCTGCTCGAGCTGAATCGTCCGCCGATCTCGATCGAATCGATCCAGAAGACGGTGGCCGACTTCCTGAAGATCAAGGTCGCCGACATGTACAGCAAGCGGCGCCCGGCGCACATCGCGCGCGCGCGCCAGATCGCGATGTACTTCGCCAAGGAGCTGACGCAGAAGAGCTTTCCCGAGATCGGCGAGGCCTTCGGCGGGCGCGACCACACCACGGTGATGCACGCGGTCAAGCGCATCGCCGAATTGCGCCAGCACGACCAGGAATGGAACCGGCAGCTGCACGTGCTCGAGCAGACGCTCCGTGGCTGAACGCGGCACCGTGAAACGAACGGAGCAAGAGGCGGGAAAGACCTGCACAAGCGCGGGAGCGATTGTGAACAACCTGCCGCTTTCCCGGGCAGCGCCAAGTTGTTCGAGTGCGTCCACAGCGGCCGGAACGCGCTCTCCACAGCCGGAAATCGGGCGCAGAACGAGCAGCGGCGCGGCCCCGCTGCGGTTGTCCCCAGGGTTGTTGCGAATACATTCAACAACAGCAACAGGAAACTGAACGAATGCAGTTCATACAGGCAAACCGCGATGCGATCCTGAAGCCGCTGCAGACCGTGGCCGGAATCGTCGAACGGCGTCATACGCTGCCGATCCTCGCCAACGTGCTGCTGCGCAAGAAGGGACCCGACGTCTCCTTCCTCGCCACCGACGTCGAGATCCAGGTGGAGACCACCGCGCAGCTCGGCGCGGGTCGCGAGGACGGCGGCACCACGCTGTCGGCGCGCAAGCTGATCGACATCCTGCGTTCGCTGCCCGACGGCGCCGACGTCTCGATCAAGGTGGAGAACAAGCGCGCGACGATCCAGGCCGGCCGCAGCCGCTTCGCGCTGCAGACGCTCGACGCCGGCGAGTTCCCCACGGTGGCGGTCGCCGACCGCTTCGTCGCGTCCTTCGAGCTGCCGCAGCGCAAGCTCAAGCACCTGATCCGCATGGTGCATTTCGCGATGGCCCAGCAGGACATCCGCTACTACCTGAACGGCCTGCTGCTGGTCACCGACGGATCGCTGGTGAAGGTGGTGGCCACCGACGGGCATCGGCTGTCGTACTGCGAAGCATCGATCGAGGGCGCGGGGCTTGCGCGCGCCGAAGTGATCATTCCGCGCAAGACGGTGCTCGAGCTGCAGCGGCTGCTGGCCGACGGCGACGATCCGGTGGCGATCGACGTCTCGGGCAACCAGGTGCGGCTGCGCTTCGGCGAGGTCGAGATGGTCTCGAAGATCGTCGAGGGCAAGTTCCCGGACTACCAGCGCGTCATTCCGCAGGGCTACACGAAGCGCGTCGTGCTCTCGCGCGAGGCCTTCGCCGCGTCGCTGGCGCGTGCGTCGATCCTCACCTCCGACAAGTTCAAGGGCGTGCGGCTGAGCCTGTCGCCCGGCACGCTGCAGATCCAGACGACCAACGCCGAGCAGGAAGAGGCGGTCGAGGAGCTGGAGATCGAGTACGAGGGCGACGCGCTGGAGATCGGCTTCAACGTGAGCTACCTGCTCGACGTTCTCGCCAACCTCGACTCCGCATCCGTGCAGATGGAGTTCGGCGATTCGGGCACGAGCGCGCTGCTCACGGTGCCCGGCGACGAGCAGTTCCGCTACGTCGTGATGCCGATGCGCATCTGATCCTGAAGGTGAACATGACCGAAGCCGAACGTCAGTACGATTCCTCCTCGATCCAGATCCTCGAAGGCCTGGAGGCGGTGCGCAAGCGCCCGGGCATGTACATCGGCGACACCTCCGACGGCACCGGCCTGCACCACCTCGTGTTCGAGGTGGTCGACAACTCGATCGACGAGGCGCTCGCCGGCTTCTGCGACGAGATCGTCGTCACCATCCACACCGACAACTCGATCTCGGTGGTCGACAACGGCCGCGGCATCCCCACCGGCGTGAAGATGGACGACAAGCACGTCCCGAAGCGCAGCGCCGCCGAGATCGCGATGACCGAGCTGCACGCCGGCGGCAAGTTCAACCAGAACAGCTACAAGGTGTCGGGCGGCCTGCACGGCGTGGGCGTCTCGTGCGTGAACGCGTTGTCGAAATGGCTGCGGCTCACCGTGCGCCGCGACGGCAAGGTGCACTTCCTCGAGTTCGCGCGCGGCCTGGTGCAGAACCGCGGCGTCGAGCAGCGCGACGGCGTCGTCGTCTCCCCGATGAAAGTGATCGGCGAGACGACCAAGCGCGGCACCGAGGTGCATTTCCTCGCCGACGAAGTGATCTTCGGCAGCGTCGATTTCCACTACGAGATCCTCAGCAAGCGGCTGCGCGAGCTGAGCTTCCTGAACAACGGCGTGCGCATACGGCTCGTCGACCAGCGCCAGGGCAAGGAGGAAGACTTCGCCTTCGCCGGCGGCGTGAAGGGTTTCGTCGAATACATCAACCGCTCGAAGACCACGATCCATCCGAACGTGTTCCATGCCAGCGGCGAGCGCGAGATGGAAGTGGGCGGCGAGCTGCGCCGCGTCTTCGTCGAGGTGGCGATGCAGTGGAACGACTCGTACAACGAGCAGGTCCTCTGCTACACGAACAACATTCCGCAGAAGGACGGCGGAACGCACCTCACCGGCCTGCGCGCGGCGATGACGCGCGTCGTCAACAAGTACATCGAAGCGAACGAGCTGGCGAAGAAGGCGAAGGTCGAGACGAGCGGCGACGACATGCGCGAGGGGCTCACCTGCGTGCTGTCGATCAAGATGCCCGATCCGAAGTTCTCGAGCCAGACGAAGGAGAAGCTGGTCTCCTCCGAGGCGCGGCCGGCGGTCGAGGAAGTGGTGGGGGCCACGCTCGACGAGTTCCTGCTCGAGAAGCCGTCCGACGCGAAGATCATCTGCGGCAAGATCGTCGACGCCGCGCGCGCGCGCGAAGCCGCGCGCAAGGCGCGCGAGATGACGCGGCGCAAGGGGCTGCTCGACGGCGTGGGGCTGCCCGGCAAGCTCGCCGACTGCCAGGAGAAGGACCCGGCGCTCTCCGAGCTGTTCATCGTGGAGGGCGATTCCGCCGGCGGCTCGGCCAAGCAGGGGCGCGACCGCAAGTTCCAGGCGATCCTGCCGCTGCGCGGCAAGGTGCTCAACGTGGAGAAGGCGCGCTTCGACAAGCTGATCTCGTCGGAGCAGATCGCCACGCTGATCACCGCCCTCGGCACCAACATCGGCCCCGACTACGACGTCGACAAGCTGCGCTACCACCGCATCATCGTGATGACCGACGCCGACGTCGACGGCAGCCACATCCGCACGCTGCTGCTGACGTTCTTCTATCGGCAGATGCCGGATCTCGTCGAGCGCGGCCACATCTACATTGCGCAGCCGCCGCTGTACAAGGTGAAGCACGGGCGCGACGAGCGCTACCTGAAGGACGACGCCGAGCTGAACCAGTACATGCTGCGGCACGCGCTCGACGGCGCGTCGCTGCTGCCCAGCGCCGGCGCCGAGGCGATCGCGGGCGACGCGCTCGCCGAGCTGGCGCGCAGGTACATCGTCGCCGAAGGCGTCGTCGAGCGCCTGTCGCGCATCATCGACGAGGACGCGCTGCGCTCGATCGTCGACGGCATCGAGATCGACCTGGCGAACGAACAGAGCGCGCAGGCATCGGCCGCGCAGCTCGCCGCGGCGATGGCGCGCTACGCGCCGCCGAACAACGGCGGGGCGCCCGAGGTGCATGCGCGCTTTGCCGAGAAGCAGGAGAAGTGGGTGCTCTCGATCGAGCGGCGCCATCACGGCAACGTGAAGACGAGCGTGATCGATGCCGAGTTCGTCGCGTCGGCCGACTACGAAGCGCTGGCCGGTTTCGCGCAGATCGTCGGCGGCCTGATCGGCGTGGGCGCCGAGATCCGCCGCGGCGAGGGCGAGAAGCAGAAGGTGCAGCCGATCGTCGACTTCCGCGCCGCGATGCGCTGGCTGCTCGCCGAAGCCGAGCGCGGCGTCTCGCGCCAGCGCTACAAGGGGCTGGGCGAGATGAACGCGTCGCAGCTGTGGGAGACCACGATGGACCCGGCCGCGCGGCGCCTGCTGCGCGTGCGCATCGACGACGCGATCGCCGCCGACGCCATCTTCACGACGCTGATGGGGGACGACGTCGAGCCGCGGCGCGCGTTCATCGCGGAGAACGCGCTGGTGGCGCGGAATATCGATGTGTGAGCGGGTGTCGAGCCGAGCCGGCGGAGCGGCCGGGCGTTGCCTGCATCGTTCGTATCGGTGACGGCCGCATTGCACTGCAGGTAGCCGCGTCGTTCGCCGCCGGCACCGCCGCTCCGTTCGGCAGCCACACCACGAAGCGGGCGCCCCGACCCTCGCCCGCGCTCCTCGCCCGAACGCTGCCGCCGTGCGCTTCGGCGAGCTCGCGCACGATCGACAGTCCCAGCCCCAGGCCGGCACCCTGCGGACGCACGGTGCGCGCTCGCTGGACCGTCGGGTCGAAGAGCGTCGCCAGCGCCTCGGGCACGATGCCGATGCCTTCGTCGGCCACGCAAAGCAGGGCCTGGTTGCGGCGCACGGCGAAGGCCACGACGATGCTCGTTCCCGGGGCACTGAATTTCGACGCGTTGTCGATCAGGTTCGTGAGGATCTGCGCGAGCCGGCCGGGGTCGGCCTGCAGCCGGAACGGCTGCCGGGGCAGTTGCAGGAGCAGTCGCTGATGGCGCGCAGCCAGCGCTGCGCGGCACGAATCGGCGGCCTGCTCGACGAACGCCGTCGAGACGATCGTGCGCCGCTCGATCGACAGTCTTCCGGTGCGGGTCCGCGCCGTATCGGTGAGATCGGAGATGACGCGGGCCAGCTGTTGCACCTGACGCTCGATCACCGACTGCAGGCGGGAGAGCTTCTGCGCGTCGCCGGCCGATTCGCTCAACAGGGACGCGGCGATCGCGATCGGCGACAGGGGCTTGCGCAGTTCGTGCGCGACCAGGGCGAGCAGGTGCGCCTGCGGAGTCTCGCGCAGGGGGCTGCGCTGGCCGGAGTCGATCACGGCAGGCATCCCTCGGGGCCGAAGATCCACGGCGCGTCGGGCGCGTCGGGCGCGTCGAGCGTCTCGGCGCTCGTCGTCGTGCGCGGGCGGTTCGGCGAGAAGAACTCGCAGCCGGTGCGCAGGCGCTTGGCGAGGTACATCGCCGCGTCGGCCCATTCGAGCAGCGTCGTTGCGCTCGTCCCGTCTTCCGGCGTCGCTACGCCGACGCTCGCCTGGATGTTCACGCGAAGCGCACCGAGCTGGTACGGATCGCACAACGTGTCGAACACCTTGCCGGCGACCTGCGCGACGCGCTCGTGGGGGCCGCAACGCACGAGGCACGCGAATTCGTCGCCGCCCAGGCGCGCGACCACGTCGCTCGAACGCACGCAGGCGGAGAGCCGCGCGCCGACGATGCGCAGCAGCTCGTCGCCGATCCGGTGGCCGTGACGGTCGTTGACCGCCTTGAAACCGTCCAGGTCGATGAACAGCACGGCGAAGTCGGTGGACTTCGCGTCGTCGCGGGCAAGCGCTTCCTGCAGTTGCTCGAGGAAGGCCGCGCGGTTGCCCAGTCGCGTCAGCGAATCGGTGCGGGCGAGCGCGCGAGCCTGCACCTCACGAACGAGCGATTCGGCCAGTTGCGCGCGCAACCCCGCGATCTCGTTGCGCAGGACCTGCAGGGCCAGCTCCCGGCCGGCTTCGCGAGTGCGTGAACGCCGCAGCGTTCGGCCCGAGGCCGGCTCGCTGGCCCCTTCGTTCGCCATGCCGGCGACCCGCGGTGCCTGCGACGCGCGGCGCCTGCGGCCACGGGTCGTCGTCCCGGAGCAGTGACGTCCGGAGTCCATCGGTGCCTTCTCCCTGCGGTGCGGTTCCCGCAACTGCCCGGGGAACCTGCCATGGAAAGGACTCTACGGCCGTCAGGAACGGCAGTCTGTAGGGACGTCTGGACACCTCCTGTGCGGTGTCGCGGACCCGTGCCTCGCTCAGGTCTCGCTCAGGTCTCGCTCAGGCCTCGATCAAGCCGTGTCGGATCGCCAGGCGCACGAGCGCCGGAACGTCGCCGACGCCGAGCTTGTTCATCAGCCGGCTGCGGTAGGTGTCGACCGTCTTCGGCGACAGATGCAGGGCCTGGCCGATCGCGGCGCTGCTCTGCCCGCGTACGACCATCAGCACGATCTGGCGCTCTCTCGGCGACAGGATTTCCAGTCCGCCGTCTTCGCTTTCGACAGCGAGCGCTTCCACCGCGAGGTTGGCCACTTCCGGCGACAGGTGCCGCCGCCCCTGCACGGCGGCATCGATCGCCCGCAGCAGCTCGCTGGTGGGCGAGCCCTTCAGCACGTACGACAGCGCGCCTCTGCGCAGCGCCTCGCCCACGTGGTGCGGCTGCGCCGACATCGTCAGCACGATGCAGCGCACCGGCAGCGCGCGCCGCTGCAGTTCGGCGAGCAGCTCGAGCCCGGAGCGCTCGCCCAGGCTGAGGTCGACGAGGACCACGTCGGGCGGGTCGCGCACGAGATCGGCCACCGCGCGCAGCGGATCGGCCGACTCGCCGATCACGCGATGCCCGGCCGCCTCGAGGACGGCGCGCAGGCCTTCGCGGACGATCGCATGATCGTCGACGAGATACAGGCGGCTCATGGCGCGGTCCAGTCGAGCAGCACGGCGGTGCCCCTTCCGGGCGTCGATTCCAGCGCGAATTTTGCCCCGATCGCCAGGGCGCGCTCGCGCATGCCGACGATTCCGAGGTGGCCGGGTCGGCTGAGGTCGGCGGGGATGCCGCTGCCGTCGTCCGCGACGCGCAGGCGCAGCGAACGCGCGTCGCCGTCGATCGAGAGGAGCACCTGGCTCGCATGGGCGTGCCGCAGCGCGTTGCCGATCGCCTCGCGCGCGATCATGAATGCGGCGTATTCGACGTCGGCCGGCCACCGGACGCCCGCCAGGCCGCTCGCCCGTTCGAATTGCAGCTCGGCGCCGTCGAGGGCAGGCGACTGCATGAGCAGTTCGTTGTCGAGCGCATCGAGCAGGCCGCGCTCGTCCAGCAGCGGCGGACGCAACGTGACCAGCACCTGCCGCACCTCGCGCACGGCCTGGTCGATCAGCGCGCTCAGGCGAGCCGCGTGCTGTCGTGCCGGCTCGCTGGACAGCGAGGCGCAGGTTGCCGATACGGCGTCGAAGCCGAGCCGGATCGCCGCCAGCGTCTGTCCGAGCTGGTCGTGCAGCATCTGCGCCAGGCCGCGCGTGGTCGTCTTCTCGGTGTCCATCAGCCGCTGCGCGAGGTCGGAGAGGTCGCCGCGATAGCGGGCGAGCGCCTGCTCGTCGCGCCAGCGGGCCAGCTGCAGCTCGCGGTCGCGCAGCGCGTGGTTCACGATCGTCGGCATCAGCTCCTGGTAGCGGCCGTCGACGTCCTTGACGAGATAATTGCTCGCCCCCCGGCGCATCGCCTCGACCGCCACCGGGACGTCGTCGGCGCCGGTGAGCATGACGACCGGAACCCGCTGCTCGATGCCGCGCTCGTTCAGCCGCACGAGCAGCTCGAGGCCGTCCATGTCGGGCAGGCGGAAGTCGAGCAGCACGCAGTCGACGTTGCGTTCGTTCGATCGATCGAGCTCGTCGAGCGCCTCGGCGGCGGTTTCGGCCTCGACGAAGACCGGCGGCGGATCGAGCCGCCCGAGCGCACGCCGGCAGATGCGCCGATCGACGATGTCGTCGTCGACGATCAGGATCCGCAGCGCGCGTTGCATGCGTCGTGCGGACCCCGCCGAGGTGGTGCGGACGTCACGAGGCGGTCAGTCGACCGGCGACACTTCACTGAGCGTCCAGTACGCGTCGATCGTGCGCATCGCGTCGACGAACTTGCGGTAGTCGACCGGCTTGGTCATGTAGCCGGCCACGCTCAGGTCGAAGCTGGCGATCTTGTCCTGCTCTTCCTGCGAGGTGGTGAGCACCACGGCGGGAATGCGCCGCCAGCGCGCGTGCTGCTTGACCACCTGCAGGAACTCGATGCCGTTCATCACCGGCATGTTCAGGTCGAGCAGGATCAGGCACGGCAGCTCGTGCACGGCGACGCTGCCGAGGAACTCGAGCGCGGCCTCGCCGTTAACCTGCTGGACCAGCGGATTCGTGACCTTCAGTTCGCGGAACGCGCGACGCACCGTCATCGCGTCCACGTCGTCGTCCTCGACCAGAAGGATCGAGCTGTTCGTCAAATGCAACCCCGGAGTCCTCTCGTGTAGCGGCCGGCAGGGAAAGCGGGAGCGTGAAGTGGAAAACGCTTCCCAGCCCGATTTTCGACTCTACCCAGATGCGGCCGCCATGAGTTTCGACGATTTTCTTGACCAGGGACAAGCCGATGCCCGTGCTTTCGTGGCGGTCGCGCGGCGCCAGCGACTGGAACATCTGGAAGATGCGCTCGAAGTGCCGCGACTCGATGCCGGGTCCGTTGTCGCGCACGGTGAAGTGCCATTCGCCGGCCAGGCGCTCGCAGTCGACGCTCACTTCGCCGTCGGGCTTGTCGATGTACTGGATCGCGTTGCCGATCAGGTTCTGGAAGACCTGTTGCGCACGCGTGCGCTCGATCTTCAGCACGGGCAGCGGGCCGATCTTCACGCGGACGTGGACCGGCGGCGCGAGCAGGTCCACCGTCTCGGCGACCAGTTCGTTCAGGTCGACCGCCGTTCGCGCTTCCCGCACGCGGCCGACGCGCGAATACTGCAGGATGCCGTCGATCAGGCGGTCCATGCGCTTCACGCGGCCGAGCAGCAGCGCGATCTGCTCGCGCCCTTCCTCGTCGAAGCGGTCGGCGTAATCGGTGGAGATCCACTGCGCGAGCGAGGCGATCGCCCGCAGCGGCGCCTTCAGGTCGTGCGAAGCGACGTAGGCGAAGTTGGCCAGCTCCTCGTTGGCCGACTGCAGGTCGCGCAGCAGCTGCGCCTGCTTCGCCTCGCTCTCGGCCAGCTCCGCGTGCGCCGCCTGCCGCGCCGCGATCTCGCGGCGGATCGCGTGCTGCAGGAACAGCAGCAGCGCGACGACGCCCGCCACCGCGGCGAAGAAGATCGAGTAGATGCGGCCGCCCCAGGTGCGCGCCGCCTCCGCATGCGCGCGCAGCTGCGCGTGCTGCTCGTCGGCGATCGCGTTCACCTCGTGCGCGAGGAACGCCATTTCCTCGCGTCCCAGGCCGCCGGCGATCAGCGCTCTCGATTCGTCGTCCGAACGCTCGCGTGCCGCGAGCACGTCGTCGAGCATCCGGAAGCGCGCCTCGACGATCGGGCCGAGGCGTTCGATGCGCGCGAGCAGTTCGGGATCGTTGCGCGTGAGATGGCGCAGCTGGTCGAGCGTTCGGCGCGTCGATTCGATCGCGGCGTCGCGCTGCTGCAGGTGCGAGCGCTCGCCGGTGTAGAGGAAGCTGCGCTGCGCGGCCTCCGTCTCGTAGGTGAAGGCGAGCACGCGCTTGAGCGGCGTGACCAGCTCGGCGTTCTGCAGGGCTTCGCGCGAGCTTTCGACGAAACGGCTGGCGGTCAGGTACGAGACCGCGCCGACGACGAGCACCATCAGCGCCGCGAACGCAAAACCGAACAGAACCTTACGATCGAGCGGCAGCGACCTCACGCCTCGTCCTTCCAGCTTCCGGCCGCTCGCGCTGTCGTCTGCGCGGGCTCGCGCGCATCATGCCATCGCGGAACGGGGCGTGCCGCCCGCCCAGGGCGAGCGGGTCGCGTCGTGCGAGGTCTCGTAGGCCACGCCTACCGGCGAGGCGAAGGCCGCATCGAGGATCGGGCTGTAGAAGGCGTAGCCCATCCGGTAATGCCTTGCGCGGCGCATCGCCGCGCAGGCGCGCGACAGCAGCATCGCCGGGCTGGTCCCGTCTTCCGGGAAGTACGTGAAGCCGAGGCTGGGCCGCAGGTTCCGGCTGTTGCCGGCCATCCGACCCGGCGCCGACAGCGCCTCGAGCATCGCATCGGCCAGCGCCACGGCCTGCTCGAGCGGCATCGCACCGAGCCGTGCCCAGGCGAAGGATTCGGCGCCGTAGCGTCCGAGCAGACCGTCGCCGCCGCCGGCGCAGCCGTCGATCCGCTCGCGCACGATCGCGCGGAGTTCCTCGGCCGCCCGCTCGACCTGCTCGGGCTCGACCTGCTCGAGCGCGTCGAACTCGATCCATCCGACGAGGCCGCCGTCGGGCCCGCGCACGGCAGGTCCTTCGCGATGGCTTTCCAGCGCGCGCAGCGGCGCGCGACCCCATGCGGGCGCGCGGCAACCGAGGTTGCGACCGAACGCGGCCAGGCTCGCCTGCAGGCGGTCTTCGAATCCGGCGCCGTTGCAGACGGGCAGCGTCGAAGCGGCCGGCTGCGTCGCCGGACGTTGCGCCGTTCGATGCCGGCGCGCGAGGTCGAGGAGCCATGCGAGCACGTCGCGTTGGCGGGCGCTGCCCGCGCGTCCCGGCGGGGCTTGCTGTTCGAATACGTACACGGTCTCCTCCTCGCCGGTCGACGCGCAGGGGTCGGCCGGCCTCCGCGAAGGACTGTACGAACTCGTCCGGTGTTCGTCTGTAGGGATGTCTGGACGCGAGGTGTCCGGTCAGGTCGACCGGCGCGCGATCGGCGGCCGCGCAGCGGCTCGGCGCCTGCGCAGCGCTCGCGGCTGCGCCCGTGCTTCAGCGTCGGCGGTACCAGGCGACGCCGTGCTCGTCGACGTCGAAGGTGATCTCGCCTCTACGCTCGAGATGGTTCAGGTGCGCGATGCACTCGCCGGTGGCCATGCCGAGCAGGTGCGGATCGGCATAGACGTTGCGCGCAAAGAGCGCACCGAACAGGTCGACCACGCGCCGCGGCTCGGCGAGCGACTTCCTCAGCCGGTCCAGGCCGCGCTGGTGGCCGTGCTCGAGCGAACGCAGCCGCGAGTGCAGGCCGGTGAACGGTTCGTTGTGCGACGGCAGCACGAGCACGTCGTCGGGAATGGTGCGCTCGAAATGCGCCAGGGAATCGAACCAGTCGCCGAGCGGGTCCGCGTCGGGCTCGGTGGGAAACACCGAGACGTTCGACGAGATGCGCGGCAATACCTGGTCGCCGGAGATCAGCAGCCGCAGCGTCGGGCAGTACAGGCTCGCGTGCTCGGGCGAATGCCCGCTGCCGACCACGACGATCCATTCGTGATCGCCGATCGCCAGGCGCTCGCCGTCGACGATGCGTCGATAGCTGTCGGGCAGCCGGTAGACGGCCTTGCCGAAGCCGCCGAAGCGGGCCCGGTACTGGTCGATGGCGTCGTCGTCCCATCCGGCGCGCCGGTAGAACTCGACGCCTTCGAGCGGCGCCTCGCGGCCGGTGTCGGCGACGAGCACGCGGCAGGTGAGGTATTCGAGCCGCGTCATCCACAGCCGGCAGTCGAAGCGGCGCGTCAGCCACCCGGCCATGCCGATGTGGTCGGGGTGCATGTGCGTGCCGAACACGCGGGTGATCGGCCGCTGCCCGAGCGGTCCGGCGATCGCCTCCGACCAGGCGGCGGCGGTCTCCGGGCTCTGCAGTCCGGTGTCGACCGCGGCCCAGCCCGCGCCGTCGGCGATGGCCCAGGTGTTGATGTGCGACAGCGGCGGCGGAAGCGGCTTGCGCATCCAGAGCAGGCCGCGGGTGACTTCGACCGCCGAGCCGTGCACGGGCGCGGCCGCGAAGGGGTAGGCCGGCACGTCCGGCGGCTTTTCGGCGGTTTTCATCGCGGAATCGTCTCGGGAACGACAGTCGTCTTGCCGGGGGTCGAGGCCGGACCGCAGAAAGCATAGTCGACGTCCGGCTGGCGGCCCGCGATCAGGTCGGCCAGCGCCTTCGCCGAGCCGCAGGCGAGCGTCCACCCCAGCGTTCCGTGTCCGGTGTTCAGGAACAGGTTGGGCACGCGCGTGCCGCCCACGTAGGGCAGATTCGACGGCGTGGACGGGCGCAGCCCCGACCAGAACGTGGCGGCCGTGGTGTCGCCGGCGCCGGGCATCAGTTGCTCGACGCGCCGCAGGATGGCGCGGCAGCGGTTCAGGTCCAGTGCGCGGCCGTAGCCGGCCAGCTCCGCGGTGCCGGCGATGCGCAGGCGATCGCCCAGGCGCGAGAAGACGAGCTTGCGCTCGTCGTCGGTGAGCGACACCTGGTAGGCGCGCGCGGCGTCGCGCACGGGCATCGTCACCGAATAGCCCTTGGCCGGGTAGACGGCGAGCCGGATGCCGAGCGGCGCGGCGAGCAGCGGGCTGAAGCTGCCCGCCGCGAGCACGTAGCGCTGCGCGCGGATCGTCTCGTAGCCGCCCTCGGGAGAGATCGCCTCGACGTGCTCGATGCGCCCGCCGCTCGTGCGCAGGGCGGTCACCTGGTGGCCCATGCGGAACTCGACGCCGGCCGCGCGGCACAGGCGGGCGAGCTGCACGGTGAAGGCGTGCGCGTCGCCCGACTCGTCCGCCGGCGTGAAGGTGGCGCCCACCAGCAGCGCACGGGCGCCGCGCAGCGCCGGCTCGATCGCGATCGCCTCGTCCACCGAGACGATGCTGCGCTCGCAACCGAACTCGCGCATCAGCCGCGCCGGCTCGTGCGCCGCTTCGAACTCCCGCGCATCGGTGTAGAAATGCAGGATGCCGCGCAGCTGCTCGTCGTAGGAGAGGCCGGTGTCGGTGCGCAGCAGTTGCAGCACCTTGCGGCTGTAGGTGCCGAGCCGCACCAGTTCGCCGATGTTGTGCTGCGTGCGCTCGTTCGTACATTCGCGGACGAAACGGGCGAGCCACAGCCACTGTCGGGGATCGGCGCGCAGGCGCAGGCGCAGCGGCGCATCGCTGCGCAGCAGCCAGCGGGCCGCGCGCTGCAGCGCCTTCGGGTTCGCCCACGGCTCGGCATGGCTCACCGAGATCTGCCCGCCGTTGGCGAAGCTCGTCTCGGAGGCCGGCTCCTGGCCGCGGTCGACCACGACGACCTCGAAGCCCTGCCGGCTGAGGAACCAGGCGGTGGTGACGCCGACGACGCCGGCGCCGACGACGAGGACTTTCATCCGGTTGCGGTGCGCGTCCGATGATGCTGTGCGAGGCTTTGCCGCTCCGCCAGGCTCCGGCACTCCGCCGCTGCCAAGCTTCGCGCGGCGCGCCTCACTGCTCCAGCGCCTGCAGCGCGGCCGCGTATCGCTCGTTGCATTCGTCGAGGTTCTGCGCGGTGACGCCCAGATCGCGCAGCAGCCCGTCGCGCAGGCTGTAGATCCAGCCGTGCAGCGAGAGCTTCTGGCCGCGCTCCCAGGCGTCGCGCACGATCGTCGTATGCGAGACGTTGCGTACCTGCTCGACGACGTTCAGCTCGCACAGGCGGTCGGCGCGTTCGCCGTCGTGCGCCAGCGGCCGGATGCGCGCCTCGTGCCGCTCGGCGACGTCGCGCACGTGCCCGAGCCAGTTGTCGGACAGCCCGATGCGCTGCTGGAAGAGCGCGGCGCGCACGCCGCTGCAGCCGTAGTGGCCGACCACCATCACGTGCTCGACCTGCAGCACGTCGATGCCGAACTGCAGCGCCGACAGGCAGTTCAGGTCGGTGTGCACGACGACGTTGGCGACGTTGCGATGAACGAACACCTCGCCCGGGGGCAGTCCGATGATCTCGTTGGCCGGCACGCGACTGTCGGAGCAGCCGATCCACAGGTACTTCGGGCTCTGCTGCTGGGAGAGGCGCTGGAAGAACGAGGGGTCGGAGGCACGGATGCGCTCGGACCACTCGCGGTTGTTCTGGAACAGCGGCTGGAGGACTCGCATCGCGCCATTATCCGACGATTCGCGACGCCCTGCCGGCGCATCGGGTAGCCTTCGGCCAACGCAGGCTCGCCCGGAGAAGACCGTGATCGTTCTCGTCGTGGGGTTGCTGTTGTTCCTCGGCCCGCATTCGTTGCGCCTGTACGCCGACGACTGGCGCAGCCGGCGCATCGCGTCGATGGGCGAGGGCCGCTGGAAGGGCCTGTTCTCGCTGGTCTCGATCGTGGGGCTGGCGCTGATCGTCTGGGGCTACGGGCTCGCGCGGGCGAGCCAGGGCGCGCCGCTGTGGGCGCCGCCGGTCTGGACGCGGCACCTGGCCTCGCCGCTGACGCTGGTCTCCTTCGTGCTGATCGCCGCCGCCTACGTCCCGCGCAGCCGGCTGCGTGCGCTCGTCGGGCATCCGATGCTGCTCGGCGTTGCGCTGTGGGCGCTGGCGCATCTGCTGGCCAACGGCGGCGTCGCCGATCTCGTGCTGTTCGGCGCCTTCCTCGTCTGGGCGGCGGTCGATTTCGTCGCGTCGCGCCGGCGCGACCGGGCCGCGGGCGTGCAGCGGCGCGGCGTCTGGGGCAACGACCTGACTTCGGTGGTGGTCGGCACCGTGGCCTGGTACGTGTTCGCGATCTACCTGCACGGGCCGCTGATCGGCGTGCGGCCCTTCGGCTGAGAGCGACGACCGGCGCGGCGCCTGCCGCGCGGTCGAACGCGTCGCCGCTTCGTCAGTCGAGGACGGCCGGCAGGCGCCGGCTGAGCGCCTGCCGCGCCGCCGGGGTTCCGCCGAGCAGCGCGAAGCCGAGCAGCGTTCCCTGCGCGTCGATGAACGAAGCTTCGAGACTGCCGTCGGCGCCGGCGATGCATTCCCATGCGCCGCTCGCGTCGGGCGGCGGCGGAGCCACCGTCAACGGCGCGGCGGGCGTCTTCACGACCACCGGCATCGCCGGATAGCGCAGCCGCGTCTCTTCGCCGCACAGCGTGCGCGCCAGCGCACGCGCCGCGTGCATCAGCGGCATCACGAAAGGCAGCACCAGGCCGTCGACTTCGGCGCAGTCGCCCAGCGCGTAGATCGCCGGGTCGCTCGAGCGCAACAGCCGGTCGACCGCGATTCCGCGGTTCGTCCGCAGCCCGGCGGCGGCGGCCAGCGCCGTGCGCGGTCGCAGCCCGATCGCCGACAGCACGACGTCGGTGTCGACCGCCTCGTCGCCGGTGAGCCGCACGCGGTATCCGCCGCCCGCGCGACGCGCGATCGACGTCGCGGTGGCGCCGAGCCGCAGCTCGACGCCGGCCTCGCGCAGGCGCTGCGCGAAGGCGTCGCCCACCGTCTGCGGCACGAGGCGCCCCAGCGGCCAGGCCGCCGGCTCGACGACCCGCACGTTGCGTCCCGACAGCCGCAGATCGTTGGCGAACTCGCAGCCGATCAGGCCCGCGCCGAGGATCGTGACGTCGGCGGCCGCTTCGATCGCGTCGCGAAAGCGCGCGTAGTCGGCGCGGTCGTTCACCGTGAGCACGTCGCCGGCGCCGTCGCCTTCCAGCGGAACGCGGATCGGATCGGCGCCGAGCGCGAGCACCAGCGCCCGGTACGCGATCCGTTCGCCGCTCGCCAGGCGCAGCGCGCGCGCCGCGGGGTCGATGGCCTCGATGGGCTGCCCGGCCAGCACCGACGCGCCGAATTGCGCGGCCGCGCCGGCCGCGTCGGCCGTCGCCAAGGTCGCCGCCGTGCGGCCGGCGGCGAGCGCGTTCGACAGCATCGGCTTCGAGTAGACGGCGCCGTCGTCGCGCGTGACGACGACGACCGGCGCCGAAGCGTCGAGCCGGCGCAGCTCGCGCACCAGCGTGTAGCCCGCCAGCCCGCTGCCGGCGACGACGATCGGATCGCTCATCGCAGGCGGCTCAGGCGACGATCTCGATCATCTCGAAATCGGCTTTCGCCACCCCGCAGTCGGGGCAGGACCAGTCGTCGGGGATGTCCTCCCAGCGGGTCCCGGCCGCGATGCCGTCCTCGGGCAGTCCGTCGGCTTCGTTGTAGACGAAACCGCAGACGATGCATTGCCAGCTCTTCATTGCATTTCTCCCTGCTTGTGTAGCGTATGGGTCGGTGTGTCGTTGGATGCGCGCGGCCCGGGGAGCGTTTCCGCGCCGGGCGGCGCCGCTTCGGTTCAGGCCCGCCTCAGCTTCGCTTCAGCCCGCTTCGGCCGCCTGCGCCCTGGCCGCCGCGTTCACGCGCTCGAGCACTTCACGATAGGCGTTGGCGTGCTTCTCCTCGACCTTCGTCAGCGCCGCGAAGCGCTTGGCCGCCTTCTCGAGCACGGCGCGGAAGGCGTCGGCGTGCTCCTTCGACTCGGCGATCTGCTGGTCGAACTCGGCCACGGCCGCCTGGTTGCCTTCCTCGACCGCCAGATGGCGGAACTTCGGATACATCTCGCTGTATTCATAGGTCTCGCCCTCGATCGCGAGTTCGAGCGCGCGCGCGGGCGTGAGCTTGCCGGCCGGGTACAGCAGGTCGAGGTGGCCGAAGGCATGCTGCACTTCCTGGTCGGCGGTGGCCTCGAAATGCCGTGCCGTCTCCTCGTCGCCGGCGGCTCGCGCGACGCGCGCGAAGTACCGGTACTTGATGTGCGCCATCGATTCGCCGGCGAAAGCCGCTTCGAGGTTCTGGATGGTGATCGACCTGCCGTTCATCTTCGTTCTCCGCTGGAAGGTTGTAGCGTGCGAACGAAGTTTCCGCCGGCACGTATAATCGATCCAACGAATTATTTCTGTCAGATAAATCGGTTTTCTCGATGGAGCCGCTTTTCCGCAGGAACCGCCTCCGATGTCCAACGCGCTCCCGTCGCTGCGCCAGCTTTCCTACCTCGTCGCGGTTGCCGAGCGGCTGAACTTCACGCAGGCGGCGCAGGACTGTTTCGTCACGCAGTCGACGCTCTCGTCGGGCCTGAAGGAGCTGGAGGCCGCGCTCGGCGCGCGCCTGGTCGAGCGCGACCGCCAGTCGGTGCGCATGACGCCGCTGGGCGAGAAGGTCGTCGAGCGCAGCCGCGCGCTGCTCGGCGCGGCGCGCGACCTGGTCGGGCTGGTGCATGCCTCCGCCGCGCCGATGACCGGAATGGTGCGACTGGGCGCCATCCCGACGATCGCGCCCTTCCTGCTGCCCGGGCTCGTCCGCCAGGCGCGGGCGTCGCACCCCGCGCTCAAGCTCGTGCTGCGCGAAGACCGCACGGCCACGCTGCTCGAGCGGCTGCGCGGCGGCGAGCTGGATTTCGCGCTGATCGCGCTGCCCTACGACACGCAGGGCCTGCTCGTGCGCGAGCTGTTCGTCGAGGAGCTGTGGCTGATCAGCCCGATGCGCGGCGACGAGCGCGACAGCTCGCGTCGCCCGAAGATCAGCAATCTCGATCCCGAGCGCCTGCTGCTGCTCGAGGAAGGGCACTGCCTGCGCGAGCACACGATCGAGGCCTGCGGGCTGTCCGAGCGCGCGAACGCCTCGGGCATCGAGGCGACGAGCCTGGTCACGCTGGTGCAGATGGTCGAGTCGGGGCTCGGCGACGCGCTGCTGCCGCAGATGGCGATCGATTCCGGTTTCCTGTCGGGCGCGTCGGTGCTGCCCAAGCGTTTCGCGCCGCCGGTGCCCACGCGGCGCATCGCGCTCGCGGCGCGCACGAGCACGACGCGCATCGAGGAGTTCGATTTCCTCGCGCAGGCATCGATCGGGCTCGCGCCGCGCGCTTCGCGCTGATCCGGCCGGCGCCTCGCCGTACCCGCCTGTCGTACCATCTCGCGCGATGCCGCTCGAAGCCCCCCTCCGGCCGCCCACCCGCTGGCGCGACGTCGTTCGCGACTCGGGCACCGTCTATGCGGTCAACGGGCTGATCGGCTTCATCTTCGCGGCCACCGGGCCGGTGGCGGTGATCCTGTCGGTGGGCCTGCGCGGCGGCCTGTCGGAGTCCGATCTCTCTTCGTGGATCTTCGGCGCGTTCTTCCTGAACGGGCTGATCACGCTGCTCTTCTGCTGGCTGTACCGGCAGCCGCTGGCCTTCTTCTGGACGATTCCCGGCACGGTGCTGGTCGGGCCCGCGCTCGACCACCTGAGCTTTCCGCAGGTGATCGGCGCCTTCGTCGCCTCGGGCGTGGTGATGCTGCTGCTGGGCCTGAGCGGCTGGGTGCGGCGTGCGATGGCGGCGGTGCCGATGCCGATCGTGATGGGGATGGTCGCGGGCGTGTTCCTGCGCTTCGGCACCGACCTCGTGCGCTCGCTGCACGAGGACGTGGCGATCGCCGCGCCGATGGTGATCGCCTTCCTGCTGCTCAATGCGTCGCCGCGGCTGGGTCGGCGCCTGCCGCCGATGCTCGGCTCGCTCGTCGTCGGCGCGATCGCCGTCGCGGTGTCCGGCCGCTTCGCGCCCGAGCTGTCGACGGCGAGCGTGCTCGCGCATCCGACCCTGTACGCACCCGAATGGTCGCTGCAGGCGATGGTCGAGCTGGTGCTGCCGCTGGTCGTCACCGTGCTCGTCGTGCAGAACGGGCAGGGCGTGGCGGTGCTGCAGGCGGCGGGCCATGCGGCGCCGATCAACGCCGTGACCTTCGCCTGCGGCGCCGGCTCGATCGTCACCGCCTTCGTCGGCACCGTCTCCACCTGCCTCACCGGGCCGACGAACGCGATCATCTCGTCGGCGGGCGAACGCGAGCGGCACTACACGGGCGGCTTCGTGGTGGGCGCGCTCGCGCTCGCCTTCGGGCTGCTGTCGCCGTTCTTCACGCGGCTGATGCTGGCGACGCCGCCCGCGTTCATCGCGACGCTGGCCGGGCTGGCGATGCTGCGCGTGCTGCAGACGGCCTTCGTCACGTCCTTCGGCGGGCGCTTCACGCTCGGCGCGCTGGTCACCTTCCTCGTCACCGTTACCGATCTGGCGATCTTCAACGTCGGTGCGGCGTTCTGGGGGCTGGTGGCGGGGGTGGTCGTTTCGCTGCTGCTCGAGCGGGCAGACTTCGCGGTGCTCGGGGCGCGCTGAACTGGCCGGAGCGTGGCACCGAACATCCTGGCGGCCGCGAAGGCCGCCATGAGGCCGCCGAGCAGCAGCGCCGGCACTCCGGGCGCCGGAACCGCGAGCGTCGGAGCCGCGTACTCGATGAAGTAGCCGGCAAGGAAGTCGTCGTTGGAGCGGTCGTTCCAGCCGTAGCTGCCGTACTCGCCCGGCCCCGTACCGCCTACGTCGGTGGAGATGTAGCCGAGGAAACGTTCGTCGCCGCCCGCGCTTCGGCCGCGTCGCTCCACTGCGGCGATCAGAACGGATACTGCCGCGCCCCCGTCTGCACCGTGATCCACCGCAACTCGGTGAACTCGCGAATCCCCGCCTCGCCGCCGAAGCGTCCCCAGCCGCTGCCCTTGACGCCGCCGAAGGGCATCTGCGCCTCGTCGTGCACCGTGGGTCCGTTCACGTGGCAGATGCCCGACTCGATGCGCTGCGCGACCTGGATCGCGCGGGCGACGTCGCGTCCGAACACCGATGCGCTCAGGCCGTACTCGTTGTCGTTGGCGCAGGCCACGGCCGCCTCGACGCCGTCGACGCGCACGACGCACTTCACCGGCGCGAAGGTCTCCTCGCGATAGATGCGCATCTGCGG
>QEVN01000061.1 GCA_003576795.1 Burkholderiales bacterium | reverse complement strand
CTCGAGCTTCCGCAGGGACGCTTCGAGCGCCGCGTTCCCTTGCCGCCCGGGCACTACGCCGGCGTGCGCGTCGGTTCCGAGCAGGGCTGCCTCGTGATCCGCCTGCAGAAGACGACCTGAACGACCCGACATGAACGACGACCCACGCAATCCGGCCGGCGCAGGCGGCGCCGAATTCGACGCGAACGACGCCGCGCGGTCGGCCGATCGCGCGCAACGGGCGGACGCCGAAGGCGCCTCCGGAGCGGCGGCGCCCGCACAGCACGCCGGCGCCGTACTGCCGACGCTGCCCCCCGAAATCCTGATCATCGTCCCCGTGCGCGACACCGTGCTCTTTCCGGGCACCGTGTTCCCGATCGCGATCGGACGCGAGTCGTCGATCCTCGCCGCGCAGCAGGCGCTGCGCGAAGAGCGGCCGATCGGCATCCTGATGCAGCGCGAAACCGATACCGCGCAGCCGGGCCCGATCGACATGCATCGCACCGGCACGATGGCGAACATCCTGCGCTACGTGAACGTACCCGACGGCGGCCATCACATCGTCGTGCAGGGCCTGCAGCGCTTTCGCGTCGCCGAGTTCGTGCGCGAGCGCCCTTTCCTCGCCGCGCGCGTCGTGGCGATCGACGAACCCGACGAGCAGGGCCCCGAGATCGAGGCGCGGCTGCTGCACCTGAAGCAGCAGGCGATGGAAGCGCTGCAGCTGCTGCCGCAGGTGCCGCAGGAGCTGATCGCCGCCGTGCAGGCGGCGAGCGGGGCCGGCGCGCTCG
The DNA here is from genome assembly GCA_003576795.1 of Burkholderiales bacterium. Taxonomy (GTDB): domain Bacteria; phylum Pseudomonadota; class Gammaproteobacteria; order Burkholderiales; family Burkholderiaceae_E; genus Zeimonas. Next base: position 12,748 of record QEVN01000061.1, on the reverse strand, counting down.
CCGACCTGGTCGCCGCCTATCTCGACATCGGTCGCGACGACAAGCAGGAGCTGCTCGAGACGATCGACCTGCGCGCGCGCGTCGACAAGGTCTCGGCCTTCCTCGCCAAGCGCATCGAGGTGATGCGCCTGACGCAGGAGATCGGCAAGCGCACCAAGGCCACCTTCGACGAACGCCAGCGCGAGGCGATCCTGCGCGAGCAGATGGCGTCGATCCAGCGCGAACTCGGCGAGGGCGACGGCAAGTCGCAGGAGGTCGCCGACCTGTCGCAGGCGATCGACGAGGCGAAGATGCCCGACGAGGTCGAGGAACTGGCGCGCAAGGAGCTGCGCCGCTACGAGCGCATGCCCGAGGCCGCGCCCGAAGCGGGCATGGTCCGCACCTACCTGGACTGGCTGATCGAGCTGCCGTGGGCCGAGCCCGAGGAACGGCCGATCGACATCGCCGAAGCGCGGCGCGTGCTCGACGAGGACCACTTCGGCCTGGAGAAGATCAAGAAGCGCATCGTCGAATTCCTCGCGGTGCGCAAGCTCGCGCCGCACGGCAAGGCGCCGATCCTGTGCTTCGTCGGCCCGCCCGGCGTGGGCAAGACCTCGCTGGGGCAGTCGATCGCGCGCGCGATGCATCGCCCCTTCGTGCGCGTGAGCCTGGGCGGCGTGCACGACGAGGCCGAGATCCGCGGCCATCGGCGCACCTACATCGGCTCGATGCCGGGCAACATCGTCCAGGCGATCCGCAAGGCGAAGGCGCGCGACTGCGTGATGATGCTCGACGAGATCGACAAGATGGGCCGCGGCATCCAGGGCGATCCGTCGGCGGCAATGCTCGAGGTGCTCGACCCCGAACAGAACTCCACTTTCCGCGACAACTACCTCGGCGTTCCCTTCGACCTGAGCCGCGTGGTGTTCATCGCCACGGCGAACATGCTCGACACGATTCCCGGGCCGCTGCGCGACCGGATGGAGATCATCTCGCTCGCCGGCTACACCGAGAACGAGAAGTTCGAGATCGCGCGCCGCTACCTGATCCGCCGCCAGCTCGAAGCGAACGGCCTGTCCGAGGGGCAGGCGACGATCGACGACGAAGCGCTGCACCGGATCATCCGCGACTACACGCGCGAAGCCGGCGTGCGCAGCCTCGAACGCGAGATCGGCCGTGCGCTGCGCCACGCCGCGGTGCGCATCGCCGAAGGATCGGCCACCGAAATGCACATCGGCGTCGACGAGCTTGCCGAGATCCTCGGCCCCCCGCGCTTCGAGAACGAAGTCGCGATGCGCACGAGCACGCCGGGCGTGGCCACGGGCCTCGCGTGGACGCCGGTGGGCGGCGACATCCTCTTCATCGAAGCGACGAGCCTGCCCGGCAAGGGTGCGCTGATCCTCACCGGACAGCTCGGCGACGTCATGCGCGAGAGCGCGCAGGCGGCGCTGTCGATCGTCAAGCATCGCGCGCGCGACCTCGGCATCGACGAGGAGCGCCTGGGCAGGATCGACATCCACATCCACGTGCCGGCCGGCGCCACGCCGAAGGACGGACCGAGCGCGGGCGTGGCGATGTACACGGCGCTCGTCTCGCTGCTCACCGGACGCACGGTGCGCAGCGACACGGCGATGACCGGCGAGATCAGCCTGCGCGGCCTCGTGCTGCCGGTGGGCGGCATCAAGGAGAAGGTGGTCGCCGCAGCCGCCGCCGGCATCACCCGCGTGATGCTCCCCGCGCGCAACCGGCGCGACTACGACGAGATCCCGGCCGACGCGCGCGACAAGCTCGAGTTCGTCTGGCTCGAGCGCGTCGACCAGGCGATCGAGGCGGCGCTGGAGGCGCCGAAGGTTTAGCCCCCCTCAAGCCGTCGGCCGCTGCTCGAAGTACGCCGGCACGCCCGCCTCCGCCGCCTCCTCGACCTCCACGCGATCGACGCGCGCCGCCCGCGGCCCGCGCCGCGCCCACGCGAGCAGCGCGTCGCACTCTCGCGCGTCGCCGTGCACCAGCGCCTCGACCGTGCCGTCGCTGCGGTTGCGCACCCACCCCGCCAGGCCGCGCAGGCGCGCCTCGTCGGCGAGCGACGCCCGAAAGCCGACGCCCTGCACGCGTCCAGAGATCCGCAGGCGTTTCGTGACCTTCATCCCCGCGATGGTCGCGCGGTCGCACGGCGCGCGCAACCGGCGCACGCTTCGTCACCCGCGCACATCCGATTAGAATACGATCCACATGGAGGAGATCTTTCGCGCATGGAACGCAAGACCGCCCGCCTGACAGTGCTGATCGACCCGGCGAAGAAGAAGGCCTTCGAGACGCTGTGCGCGCGGCAGGACGTCACCCCTTCGCAGGTGGTGCGCCAGCTGATTCGCGATTATCTCGCGCAGCACGGCGTCACCTACCGCACGCAGCCCGGCGTCGCCAACCCGAAAGTGCGCTAGGGCCTCCCGCCGCCGTCACGGATCCGCCGGCGGCTGCGAGAAGAACTGCCGGCTCGTTCGCAGCACGGCCTGCGCGGTTTCGCTGAGCACCGTCTGGCGCCCGAGCGCCGTCGACGGACCTTCGGGCGCCAGCGCCCGCGACGCCTCGATCGCATCGGCCAGGTCGTCGAAGAAATTCTCGCGGCCGACCAGGTCGATCAGGCCGGCGCGTTCCAGCTTTCCGCGCACGCGCGCGTTCGCGCCGCTGAGCATCACCGTCACGCCGCGACGCCGCAGGTCGACGACGACCTCCTCGAGCGTCTGCAAGCCGGTCTCGTCGATGAACGGCACCCAGCCCAGGCGCACGATCAGCACGCGCGGATCCGTGTGCGTGGTGGCCAGCGCGCGCTCGAAGTTCTCCGCCGCGCCGAAGAAGAACGGGCCGTCGACCGAATAGACGAGCACGCCCGGCGGCAGTTGCTGGAAGCCGCGATGCGCGAACTCCTGGTGCAGCTCCTGGTGCGTGACGTTCTGCACCTCGACGCTCGACGCCATCCGGCGCATGAACTGCAGCGTGGCCAGGATGACGCCGATGTTCACCGCCACGACCAGGTCGGCGAACACGGTGAGGCCGAAGGTGACGAGCAGCACGACGACGTCGGCGCGCGGCGCGCGGCGCACCATCTTCAGGAAGTGCTTCGCCTCGCTCATGTTCCAGGCGACGACGAAGAGGATCGCCGCCAGCGCGGCGAGCGGGACGTTCACCGCCAGCGGCGCCAGCACGAGGACGATCAGCAGCAGCGTGGCCGCGTGCACGACGCCGGCCAGCGGGCTCGTGCCGCCGTTGCGGATGTTCGTCGCGGTGCGCGCGATGGCGCCGGTGGCGGCGAAGCCGCCGAACAGCGGCGCCGCCAGGTTGGCGATGCCCTGGCCGATCAGCTCCTGGTTGGAGTCGTGGCGCGTGCCGGCCATTCCGTCGGCCACCACCGCCGACAGCAGCGACTCGATCGCGCCGAGCATCGCGATGGTGAACGCCGGGCCGATCAGCTCGATCATGCGCGCCACGCTCACCTCGGGCAGGCGCAGCTCGGGCAAGCCCAGCGGAATCCCGCCGAACGCGCTGCCGATGGTGACCACGCCGTCGAAGCCGAACAGCGCCTGCACCGCGGTGGCGAAGACCATCGCGATCAGCGGTCCGGGCACGCGCCCGAGCCGCGGAATGCGGTTGCCGTACAGCACGAGCGCGAGCGAGGCGACGGCGAGCAGCGTGGTCGCCAGGTGCAGATGCGGCAGCGCCTGCAGCAGCTGCCACAGCTTCTGGTGGAAGTGCTCGCCGCTCACCGCCGGCAGCCCGAAGAAGTCCTTCCACTGCCCGACGAAGATGATGACGCCGATGCCCGAGGTGAAGCCGACGATCACCGGGTCGGGAATGAACTTGATGATCGCGCCCATGCGCGCCAGGCCCAGCAGCAGCAGGATGCCGCCGGCCATCATCGTCGCGATCTGCAATCCGTCGATGCCGTAGCGCGCGGTGATCGCGGCGAGGATCACGATGAAGGCGCCGGTGGGCCCGGCGATCTGCACGCGGCTGCCGCCGAGCACCGAGACGAGGAAGCCGGCGACGATCGACGTGTAGATGCCCTGCTCGGGCTTGGCTCCCGAGGCGATCGCGAAGGCCATGGCCAGCGGCAGCGCGACGACGCCGACGATCGCGCCGGAGACGATGTTCGTCAGCCAGTGCTCGCGGCGCAGAAGGCCGGCCCTGCGCGCTTCGAGCAGTGCGATCATCGGCTTGGAACCCGGGGGGTGTATGCGACGAAATGTGCTTCGCATTATAACGTGGAGCACATGCCTGCCACCTGCCCGCGGCGCTACGCGTGGGCTTCGCGCATCAGTCGCCAGTAGTCGAGCTTCATCATCAGCGCCGCGCCGGCGACGATCGAGAAGAAGGTGATCACCGATCCGACCGCCAGCGTCGACAGGCCGCTCAGGCCCTGTCCGATCGTGCAGCCCAGTGCCGTGATGCCGCCGAAGCCCATCAGCACCGCTCCCGCCACGTGCCGCTTCAGGTCGGCCGCGTCCGGGAAGCTCTCCTCGTGATACGTGCGGGTGAGCAGCGCATAGGCGAGCGAACCGGCGACGATCCCCAGCGCGGTGGCGATGCCGAAGGTGACGTGCTTGCTCTGGTCGCTCCAGAACATCAGCAGCTCGAGCGTGTAGGCGAAGGGCGCGACCAGCGACAGCGATTCGGGGCGGTTGCCGTTGGTGGCGATGAACGCCTCCTCGAGCGTCTCCGGATGCTCGGCGACGTAGCCGACGTGGCCGGTGACGTACCAGCCGCCGACGATCGTCAGGCCGACGACGACGCCGCCGAGCAGCGTGTCGAAGCCGCGCGCCTGCCGGTCGGAGAAGACGAAGACGAGCAGCGCCGCGGCGGCCAGCGGCGGCAGCCAGCGCGCGACGGCCGCGACCGGCAGCCCCCAGGCGGTGGCCACGAGCGTCGGCAGGTCCTGGGTGGACGGCAGTTGCACCGAGACGGTGTCCAGCGTGTTCACGCGCCAGACGCCGAACAGCCCCTTGAGCGTCACGTAGGCCGAGATCGCCAGCACGACGAAGACGACGACCGACTTCAGGTTGCCGCCGCCGATGCGGATCAGCGTCTTGCTCGTGCAGCCCGACGCGAGCGTCATGCCGATGCCGAACAGCAGTCCGCCGGCGAGGTTGGACAGCCACATCAGGTTCGGACTGGCGTACAGCGACTTGTGCGTGTCGACCAGTCCCTGCGCCTGCAATGCCCAGACGCCGAGCATCGCCACCGCGATCGCCAGCACCCACATGCGCATGCGCGTCCAGTCGCCCATGTGCACGATGTCGGAGACCGCGCCCATCGTGCAGAAGTTCGTCTTGTTGCCGACGAAGCCGAAGACGGCGCCGAGGGCGAAGCCCAGCCATGCGATCGTCGCCGCCGAGGGCAGTGCCGTTTCCATCGAAGAGAGAATCCGCAGGAGAAACTTCCGATGATACGGGCGGCGGGCCGTAGGCGCCCGCCTGCATGCGCCCGCCTCTATGCGTGCTCCTGCGCGAGCCCGTGCTGAACAGCGAGCACGGCGGCCGCCACGCGCGAGCGGCAGCCGAGCTTGGCCATGATGTGGCGCACGTGCAGCTTGACGGTGTCGGGGCTGATGCCGAGCGTACGGGCGATCGTCTTGTTGCTGCGTCCGGAAGCGATGTGCGAGAGGATCTCGCGCTCGCGCACGGTGAGCGTCTCGGGCAGCAGGCCGCTCGCGGAGCCGCGGCCTGTCGACTTCGCGGCCGGCGCGCCCGAGGTGCCCGAAGCACCCGGCGCAGCGGGACCGTCTTCCGCAATCGCCGGCCGATCGAAATGCAGCGTGAACAGGCCGAGCGTCCGGCCGCCGCTTTCGAGCGGCAGCACGACGCTGGTGGAGGGGATGCGGATCTGCTCGCCGAGCACGTTCGCGCGCTCCCACGACGCGAAGAAATCGGGGCCGCCGTCGAAGGATGGCACCTGCAAGGTTCCGGCGCGCGCGCCCGCCAACTGGACGATCGTGGCGAGAAAGGCGTCGAGCATGGAAGGCGATGAAATCACCTGCGTACCTCCTGCCGCGCGACGCCGTTGCCGTCGACTGCATTGCGCGAGTGCGCGGCGCGACCTGCCGGTTTCGATCTTACGCGGACGGCAGGCAGGCTCGTCGAATGCACCGACGGTTGGCCCCGTCTTTCTGCGTCGCCATGGAACTGAAGAAGCTGCTCTCGTACCTGAAGGACAACCGCCTCGTCGTCGCCACCGCCGAATCGTGCACGGCCGGCCTGATCGCCGGGCGGCTGGCCGACGCGACCGGCGTCGGCAGCTCGCTCGAAGTCGGCTACGTCGTCTATTCGCCGCAGGCGAAGTGCCGGCTGCTGGGCGTCTCGCAGCAGACGATCGATCGTTTCGGTCTCACCAGCGAGGAGGTGGCGCGCGAGATGGCGCTGGGCGCGCTCGAGCGTAGCGAGGCTTCGGTCGCGATCGCCGACACCGGGGTGGCGGACGAACCGCCCGAGGGCAGCGAGGTCCCCGCCGGCACGATCTGCTTCGCCTGGGCGCTGCGCGGCGACGACGGCACGCGGCTGTTCTCCGAGACGCGGCACTTCGACGGTTCGCGCAACGCCGTGCGCCGCTCGGCGGCCGACTACGCGCTCGAGCGCATTCCGCACTATCACGGCAGCGCCGGCGGCTGACACGCGGGTCAGGGCGGCGCCACCGGCCCGGCCGACGGCGCCTCGCCCTGCTTCAGCTCCGACGCCTTCCAGATCGTGATCTGGCCGTCCGGTTCGAGCACGGCGAGCGCGAGATCCGGCAGCTCGCACTGCGCCTCGCGCAGCGCCTTCTCGATGTCGTCGCGGCCGATGCGCTGGCGCCGGAGCACCTTCTCGAACAGCGCTCCGTCGCGCCCGATGACGACCGGCGCGCCCTGGATGAAGCGCTCGACCGACCGGCTGCGCGCGGTCGCGTAGCCGACGGCGAGATTCAGGCCGATCAGCGTCGCCGCGCGGATCACGCCGCCGACGATCGACTGGTCGTTGCCCCCGATCGACGGGCTGACCGCCTCGCTGAGCAGCAGCATGACGAGCAGGTCGAAAGGCGTGAGCTGGCTGAGCGTGCGCTTGCCGGCCAGCCGCATCAGCACCATCAGCGACAGATAGACCGACGCCGCCCGGACGATCGGTTCCCACCACGGTTGGGCGGGGATCCACATCCGGGCGGGTCGTCCGCGGTCCGCGACGCGTCAGGACGACGCCTCGCCGTCGCCCATTTCCTGCATCAGCTCCTCTTTGCGCCGGGCGAGCATGTTGCCCAGCTCTTCCATGTCGACGCCGGCCTTCTTCGCCTTCGGGAAGATCTCTCCCTCCTCTTCCTTCACGTGGTGCTTCACGTATTCGCCGAGCACCGTCACCTTGGCGTCGTACAGATCCTCGTCGGGCGACATCGACGAGATCTGCGCGATCAGGTCCTTCGCGCTCGCGTGCTCGACCTCGGCCTCGTCGAGCAGGTCGGTCATCTTGTCGCCGCCCGACTCGCGCATCGTCGGATAGAAGATCTCTTCCTCGATCTGCGTGTGCACGGTCAGCTCGGTGAGGATCCGCCCGACCAGCTCGATCGCCGCGTCGCGGTCCTTCTCCTTCTTCTTCTCGAACTCCTTGAACATCTTCTCGACTTCGCGGTGATCGGCTTCGAGCAAGGCGATCGGGTCGTTCTCCTTCTCCTTGCGCGAGCGGGAGCGGGTCGTCGTCTTGTGGGTCGCGGCACGGGTACCGGGCATGGCTGCATCTCCGTAGGGGCGCGGCACCATCGGCCGCGGCCGCGCCCCTGGAGCAACCGGCGTACCAGCCGTCAGGCGGCGGCCCCGCGCGACGCGCTGCCGTTGCCCTTCGCGGGGACGAGCGGACCCATGCCCAGTTCGGCGCCGGTGAGCGGGTCGGACTGCGGATCCGAGCGCGTGCGCTGCGCGGCCTGGTCCAGCGTTCCGCGCTCGTCGGAGGCCAGGTCGACGTGGGCACCGCCGTCGCCGCCGTCCACCGCGCTCTGCTCGTCGCGCTCCGTGACGTAGACGAAATGATCGTCGCTGTTCCACGGGCCGCGCTGGTCGCCGTCGCCCTGCGACAGGTTGAAGTACACGTTCGCGAAGCGAGGATCGACCGCCATCTTCCCGGGCGGAAAGTTCGGCTGGATCGCGTAGAGCGCCTTCTCGAACGAGATCTGGTGCGCCGCCTCGCGCGTCATCAGGAAGCCCAGCGCCTCCTTCACGCCGGCATCGTCGGTGGCGGCGATCAGCCGTTCGTAGATCAGCTTGGCGCGCGATTCGGCGGCAATGTTGGAGCGCAGGTCGGCCGTCGGGTCTCCGATCGTATCGATGTATGCCGCGCTCCACGGCACGCCGCCCGAGTTCGTCAGCGGCGGACCGCCGCCGTAGAGCACCTGCGTGAGGTGCGAATCGTTGCCGGCGCCGGTGATCGAGCGATACATCTCGGCTTCGGAGTCGGTCGCCTCGGCGATGCGACCCTTGGCGCCGCGATTGAGCATCGCGACGATCGTTCCGATGATCTCGAGGTGGCTCAGCTCCTCGGTCGCGATGTCCATCAGCATGTCCTTGCGGCCGGGGTCGGATTCGGCGATCGCCTGCGTGAAGTAGCGCATCGCCGCCGCCAATTCGCCCTGCGGTCCGCCGAACTGCTCCAGCAGCAGGTTGGCGAGCCCCGGATTGGTCTCGGCGACGCGAACCGTGTATTGCAGGCGCTTGTTGTGGTGAAACATGGAAGCCCTCCTTCAAGGAGCCGCTTCCGTGCAAGCGGAGCGCCCGATCGCCCTCGGTGGCGTCTTCAGCAGCGCACGTCGCGCAGCTCGATCACCTCGGGATCGTCGGCGTGCTCGAGCAGCAGCCTGCGCACGCGGTCCTGCCATGCGGCGCGAAAGGCGGCGGTCTCTTCCTCGCTCGCTTCGCCGTGCAGGCAGCGGCCCATCCACAAGGACGTGCGCGGGTCGCCGGCGACGTGCTGCAGGCGCCCGGCGACCTCCACGCCGACGCCCGGCCGGTCGATGCGCGAGAAGCGCATCTCGCCGTCGATCGGCCGACCGAAGAACAGCCGCTCGCGGCGCCCGAAGCGCCCGCCGAGGCCCGGGAACCCGCTGTCCTCGGTCGCTCCGGTGATGAAGGTCGCCACGGCCGCGACGACGCCGGTGACGCCCGCGTCGCGCCGCTCGCGCATCTCGACGCGGATCTCGCCGCGGCGCGGCAGCTCGTCTCCGTACAATCCGCGCAGCGCGGCGCGCGTCATCAGGAAGGCCGACGCCACCGTCGGACACGAATGACCGGCCATGCGCACGACGTCTTCGTAGCGGTAGCGCAGGCGTCCGGCCTCGACCGCGCCGAGGAATTCCGCGAGCGGATCCTGCAGGTCGAGAACGGGGGCCTGGTCGAAGAACGACGGGAAGGACTCGGTGCCGGGGGCGCGGGACGGTTGAGCGACGGACATGACTCGTTCGATCCGGGATTGCAGGGGAAGCTAAAATAGTAACGCGTTACTTACTTACCATTCCAGCCCTGCTGCCATCGCTCCGCACTGCATGACTTCCCGCGAATCGACCGTCTCGCTGCGCTCGCGCCGGCGGCTTCCCTCGCACGAGCGCCGCGCCGAGATCGTCGCCGCGGTGGTCGAGCTGGCGCGCGAACGCGGGCCCGAGGCGATCACGACGCAGGCGATCGCCGATCGCGTAGCGCTGACCCACGGCGCTCTCTTCCGGCACTTCGCCGACAAGGAGGCGATCTGGGCCGCCGTCTTCGACTGGGTGCGCCGCGATCTGGGCGCCGCGGTCGACGCCGCCTTCGCCAGCGGCGGCTCGCCGGTGGAGATCCTCGAGCGCGTCTTCCTCGCGCACGCGCGCTTCGTCGCGCGCCACCCCGGGGCACCACGCATTCTCTATCACGCACTGCAGGGCGACGAGCACACGCCCATGCACGAACGCGTGCACGGGATGGTCGCCGGATACACGCGGCGCGTCGCCGCCTGCCTGCGCGAGGCGCGCGACGCCGGCGCGCTGTCCCCGGCGCTCGATCCGCAGATCGGCGCGACGCTCTTCGTCGCGACGCTGCAGGGCCTGGCGCTGCAGCGCTCGCTGCTGGGCGGCGAGGGCGGCGTCATCGACGCGGCGCGCGCGACCTTCTCGCTGCTGCTCGACGGCCTGCGCGGAGTGCGGCAATGAACGCGGCATCGACGACGCCCGGCGCGCGGCGACGATATCTGTGGCGGGCGCTCGGCGTGCTGCTCGCCGTCGTCGCGGCGGCCTACGCATTGCCGCGCCTGCTGTTCGGGCCGGTCGTCCCGGTCGTCCCGGTCGTGCAGCGCGACTTCGTCCAGTCGGTGGTCGCCAGCGGGCGCGTGCAGACGCCGCATCGCATCGACATCGGCGCGCAGATCACCGGCACGGTGGTCGCCGTGCCGGTGGCCGAGGGCCAGACCGTACGCGCGGGCCAGGTGCTGGTCGAGCTCGATGCCACCGAACTGCGGGCCGCGCTGCAGCAGGCGCTGACCGCCGTCGCGCAGGCGCAGGCCAGGCTGCGCCAGCTGCACGAGGTGCAGGCGCCGGTCGCCGAGCAGAGCGTGCGGCAGGCGCAGACCACGCTCGAACACGCGCGCGCGCAGCAGCGGCGCAACGAGGAGCTGTTCGGCAAGGGCTTCATCGGGCAGGCCACGCTCGACGAATCGCGAAAGAACGTCGATCTGGCCGACGCGCAGTTGCGCGCCGCGCAGCGCCAGTTCGAGTCGGCGCGCGCCGGCGGCAGCGACGTCGCGCTCGCCGAAACGGCGCTCGCGCAGGCGCGCGCGAACGCGGACGCGGCACGGGCGCGCCTGTCCTACGCGACGATCGCCGCGCCGGTGGCCGGCACGCTGATCGGGCGCAACGTCGAGCGCGGCGACGTCGTCCAGCCGGGCAAGGTGCTGATGACGCTGTCGCCGGCGGGCGACACGCAGCTCGTCGTGCAGATCGACGAGAAGAACCTCGCGCTGCTCGCCTCCGGGCAGCACGCGATCGCTTCGGCCGACGCCTACCCGCGCAAGCGCTTCGACGCGAAGCTCGCCTACATCAATCCGGGCGTGAACGCGCAGACGGGCGCGGTCGAGGTCAAGCTCGACGTGCCCGATCCCCCGCCCGAGCTGAAGCAGGACATGACCGTCTCGGTGGACATCGAGGTCGCCCGCCGCGAGAACGCGGTGCTGGTGCCGAGCGACGCGGTACATCAGCCCGAGTCCGCGTCCCCCTGGGTGCTGCGCGTGGCCGAGGGACGCGCGCAGCGCGAGCCGGTGCGCATCGGCCTGCGCAGCGGCGGCTGGTCCGAGGTGCTCGGAGGCCTCGCCCCCGGCGACCTCGTCGTTCCCGCCGGCGTGCCCGACGTCGTCGACGGCATGCGCATGCGCGCCCGCGTCGACGCCGCGAGCCCCGAGTGAGCGCCGCGACCCCTGCGGCCGCGTCGGGCTCCGCGCCCCCGCCGCTGCCGCGCTGGGCGCCCTTCGAATGGATCGTCGCGCTGCGCTTCCTGCGCGAAGGCCGGATGCAGACCGGCTTCATCGTGACCGGCGTGGCGATCGGCGTCGGCGTCATCGTCTTCATGTCGGCGCTGCTGAGCGGACTGCAGTCGAATTTCATCCGCCGCGTGCTCACCGCGCAGCCGCACATCCAGTTGCTGCCGCCGAAGGAAGTCGCGCGACCGCAGCGCGGCGGCGAAGGCAACGGCACGCTGCAGCACGGCGCGATCGTCCAGCCGCCGCTGCAGCGGCTGAAGTCGATCGACCAGTGGCAGGCGGTGGCCGCGCAGATCCGCGCAATGCCCGAGGTCGCGACCGTCTCGCCGGAGGCGACCGGCTCGGCGCTCGCCGTGCGCGGCAGCGCCAGTCGCGCGATCTCGGCGATCGGCATCGAGCCCGAGCGCTATTTCCGCATCGTCGCGATCCCCGAGAAGATCGTGCGCGGCTCGACGCGGCTGGGCGCCACCGACATCCTGATCGGCACCGAGTTGGCCTCCGACCTCGGCGTGGGCGTCGGCGACAAGCTGCGCGTGTCGGCGGCGCTCGGCGCGAACAACACGCTGACGGTGACCGGCATCTTCGACCTCGGCAACAAGGGGGCGAACCAGCGCACGACCTACCTGGCGCTGCACACCGCGCAGAGCCTGCTGGGACTGCCGGGCGGCGTCACCGGGCTCGACGTCACCGTGCACGACGTCTATGCCGCCGAGCGCATCGCGCAGCGCATCACGGCGGCCACCGGCGTGCAGGCCGACAGCTGGATCCGCACCAACGAACAGTTCTTCACCGCGATCAACGCGCAGCAGACGTCGAACACGGTGATCCGCGCCTTCGTCGGGCTGTCGGTGGCCTTCGGCATCGCCAGCGTGCTGGTCGTCTCGGTCGTGCAGCGCTCGCGCGAGATCGGCATCCTGCGCGCGATGGGGATCTCGCGCGCGCAGATCCTGCGGCTGTTCCTGCTGCAGGGCAGCCTGCTCGGCCTGTCCGGGTCGCTGGTCGGCTCGGCGCTCGGCGCCTTCGCGCTCGTCCTGTGGCAGCGCTTCGCGCGCAACGCCGACGGCACGCCGCTGTTCCCGCTGGCCTTCGAGCCGTGGCTGTTCGTCGCCGCGCTGGTGCTGGCCACGCTCGTCGGGCTGGCGGCCGCCGTCGCGCCGGCGCTGCGCGCCTCGCGTATGGACCCGGTGGTGGCGATCCGTGGCTGAGCCGGTCGTCGTCGCGCTGCGCGCCGTGCGCAAGTCGTTCAACATCGGCACGCCGGTGGAGACCGAGGT
>QEVN01000060.1 GCA_003576795.1 Burkholderiales bacterium | reverse complement strand
CGGCGGCCTGCGCGTACAGCGCTTCGGCTTCCTTCAGTCCCTTCCTGCCTTCGAGCATCGCCAGCGCATTGGCGTATTCGATGCGCGCGATCGCCGATTCGGGGTTCAGCTCGAGCGCGCGCCGGAACAGCCGGTACGCCTCGTCGCGCTTCGCGCCGTAGGTGACGTTGGCGATCATCGCGCCGACCTTGTCGACCACTTCGGCGTGAAAGGCGCCGAGCGCGATGTGCGCGTCGGCGTGCTTCGGCTGCAGCGCGATCGCGCGCACCAGCGCGTCGCGCACCTTGCCGCCCAGGCCCTGCGCGAGCGCCTTGGCCACCGAGATCTGCTGCGAATAGCGCCCGATCGCGAAGGCGTACAGGTAGAACGCGTTGGCGTTCTCGGGCTCGCTCCTCTGCTGCGCCTCGGCGCGCGCGCCGGCTTCCTGCAGCAGCTTCGCCTTGCGGGTGTCCGAAGTCTCCAGGTACTCCGCGTAGACGCAGGCCGCCTTGTTCGCCGCGCAGGCGCCGGCCGGCCCGGCCGCGAGTCCGCCCTCGATCGCGCGGCCGAATCGGCCCGCGTGGTAGTCGATCCAGGCGGCGATCACCGCGTCGTCCTTCGGGAAGGGCTCGCAGTCGCCGCGATGCAGCCTCGACCAGCGCTTCTTCAGCGTCGCCGGCGTGTATTCGTAGCGTTCATCCGCATACGGAAAGTCCACCCATTTCGCCATCGTCGTTCCCCGTTCGAATCAGCGAAGGTACTCGTGCGCGAGTTTTCCGAAAAGCCGGCGACCGTCGTTGCCCAGCCAGGGAGCGAGCAGCGACAGCACCTGGTAGGCGCCGCGCGCCATCGACGCCGCGGGCCGCTCCCCTGCCGCGGGGCTGCGTGGATGCCGCACGAACTCGAAGGAAAGCCAGTAGGTGGTGACGACGACCATGTTGGTGGCGAGCGATTCGATCTGCTCGTCGGTGGCGCCCAGGCCGCCGCGCCGGACCAGCGAGCGGCACAGCGCGAGCGCGGCCAGCGTCTTGCGTTCGACGATCCGGCGAAAGCGCATCTCGACGCGGCGATTGCGCGCGAGCAGGTCGTTCAGGTCGCGATAGACGAAGCGGTAGCGCCAGATCGCCTCGAACAGCAGATGCAGGTACAGCCAGGCGTCTTCGAGCTGCGGCTCGCCGCCGAGCGGCGAATCGAGCAGCGGATCGATCTCGCGCTGGAACTCGTCGAACAGCGCGTCGACGATCTCGTCCTTGTTGCGGAAGTGGTAGTAGAGGTTGCCCGGGCTGATCTCCAGCTCGCCGGCGATCGCCGTCGTCGTGACGTTCGGCTCCCCCCGCTCGTTGAACAGCCGCAGCGACGTCGCGAGGATCCGCTCGCGCGTGCGTCGCGGCGGCTTGCGGGTCATGCGGCGGCGACGGCGTCCGCTGCCGGGGGCGGCGAGCCGGCGCTCGTCCGGGCGATCGCCAGCGAGCGCTCCAGCTCGTGCAGCGTGCACGACAGTCGCCGCAGCGCGAGGCTCGCGCGCGTCTCCAGGGCGCGCACGCGCGCCGGCGACGGCTCGCGCACCAGCCGGGGAGTGCCCGCGCGCAGCACGGCCTCGTCGAGCGACAGCCCGTGACGCTGCAGCACCGGCGCCAGCTCTGCGCGACGCTCGAGCAGGTCGGCGCGCGTCGTGCGGTAGGCGTGCTCGCACAGGCGCCGGCGGCTCGCCACGCTGAAGATGTTCGCGAAGAAGATCTCCGCGTCGTCGCGGCGCGGCTCGAACAGCACGATGTCGGCGTCGGGGTGCGTGACGCGGTATTTCTCCAGCCCGACCGTCATCCGCGAGCGGATCGTCGCGCGCATCGTCTGCGCGAGCACGGCGGCCGGCCCGGAGCGCGACACGCGCCGTGCGCCTGCGCGCGAGCCGTCGAAGGGAACGAGCGGGTTCAGGCAGAAGACGAGTCCGGCGCCCGCGTCGAGCGCGAGCGACGCATGCAGCGTCTTGTTCAGCGCGCCGTCCACGTAGCGGTGCGAGCCGATGCGCACCGGCGGAAAGAGTCCCGGCACGGCGCTCGAGGCGATCGCCGCGCGCGAAATCGGCACGTGTTCGTACCCCTTCGATCCGAATGCCACCGGCATGCCGGAGTCGATGTCGGTCGCCACGATTCGCAGGGGTGCGCGCGTGCGGCGGAAGTCGTTCGTGCGTCCCGCTTCGCGGAACAGGCGCGCGAGCGCCCGCTCGCCGGGCTGTCCGTCGACCAGACCGTCGGGAAGCACGCGAAGCAGCTCGTCGATTCCCTGCCACAGCGCCGTCTGCGGATGGCGCGCGCCGGCTTCCCACGCGCCGTGCATCGCGCGGCGCAGGCCGCGCGGCAGCGCGCGCAGCGCCTTCCACCATTCGTCGACGGCGGGGCGCAGCAGCCGTGAAGGCTCGAGCGTCTCGCCGGTGCGGTCGCCTTCGACGAACAGCTGCACCATCCGGTGCGGCGTGACTGCGTTGGCCAGGCCGGCCGCGACGAACGAACCCGCGCTCACGCCGACGTAGGCATCGAGCCGCGTCGGCTCGAAGCCCTCGATCGCCTCGCTCAGCGCGCACAGCGCGCCCAGCTCCCACGCGGCGGCGAGGAAACCGCCGCCCGCCAGCGCGAGCCCGATGCGCCCGCGCTGCGTGGCGGCGCCGCCCACTGCGCGGGTCGGGTTGCTGCGTTCAACCGGCATCGATCGGCGTTCGGGCATGGGGATCCCTCAGTTGACGATTCCTCGGTTGATGCCCCCTCAAGCCGAGGCCTTGCCGTCGCCCGCGCTCTTCGCAGCGGCACGGCTGCGTCGCGCCGGAGCCTTCGCCGCCTGTGCGGCCGACTTCGCTGCCCGCGCGTTCGCGCCTGGCGTCGCGGACTTCGCGGCGCTCGCCTTGCGCGCCGCGCGCTTCACGGTGCCGCCCGTCAGCGACTGCACGGCTTCGCTCAACGCATCGACGCGGGCCACCAGATCGTCGATCTCCCGGCTGGTCGGAACGCCGAGCCGCGTGAGCGCGCGCGAGACGCGATCCTCGAACACCTGCTCGAGGCGATCCCACGATTGCGTCGCCTGCTTCGACAGGTCGCCCGCCGCGCGCGTCATCTTCTCGCCGACCGAGCCGATGCGCTCCTCGGTGGCCGCGCGCGTGCGCCGCTGCAGGTTCAGTCCTTCCTTCACGAGCGTATCGAACACCTTGCCGCCTTCGCCCTGTGCCTTCGCGAACGCGCCCAGACCGGCAAGCCAGATCTGCTGCGCCGAATCGCGGATCGTCTTCGCCAGCTGATTCAGGTCGGACCTGGCTTCCTTGCCTTCGGCCAGCGCCTTCAGTTTCTTCGCCATTGCGCTTCTCCCTGTCGGCCCCGATACGGGTCCGTTCGCGTGCAGTCTACGGCGGCTTCGCTAGAGGACGCGCACTAATGCGCAGGCGCTTGCCGATGGTCAAGCTGCAGTGTGCAATGATCGCCCCGCAGCGAAGGGGAGGGAACGCCTTGGAATACTTCGTCACCGGAGCCACCGGCTTCATCGGCCGCCGCCTCGTGCGGCGCCTGCTCGCGCGGCGCGGCGCGATCGTCCATTTTCTCGTGCGCGACGCCTCGCCCGAGCGGCTGGATGCGCTGTACGCGTTCTGGGGCGTCGATCGCGCGCGGGCCGTGCCGGTGGAGGGCGACCTCACTCGCGAGGACCTGGGCATCGGCGAGCGCGCGCGCGCCGCATTGCAGGGGCGCATCCGCCATCTGTTCCATCTGGCGGCCGTCTACGACCTCGCCGCCGACGCGCAGCGGCAGATCGAAGTCAACGTCGAGGGCACGCGTCGCGTCGTCGCCTTCGCCGAGGCGATCGGCGCCGGCTGCCTGCACCACGTCTCGTCGATCGCCGCCGCCGGCTTGTACGAAGGCGTGTTCCGCGAGGACATGTTCGACGAGGCCGAGGGGCTCGACCATCCGTATTTCGCCACCAAGCACGAGTCGGAAGGGATCGTGCGGCGCGAGTCGCGCGTGCCTTTTCGCATCTACCGCCCCGGCATGGTCGTCGGGGATTCGCGCACCGGCGAGATCGACAAGGTCGACGGCCCGATGTATTTCTTCAAGCCGCTGCAGCGGCTGCGCCGGCTCCTGCCGCAATGGATGCCGATGGTCGGCATCGAGGGCGGGCGCATCAACATCGTGCCGGTCGACTACGTCGTCGCCGCGATGGACCACATCGCGCACGCGCGCGGCCTCGACGGCAAGTGCTTCCACCTGGTCGACCCGCACCCGCTGCGCGTGGGCGAGGTGCTGAACGTCTTCGCGAAGGCCGCGCACGCGCCGCAGATGTCGATCCGGATCAATGCCGCGCTGATCGGCCTGATTCCCCGGCACATCCGGCGCGCCGCGCTCGCGCTCGCGCCGGTGCGTCGCATCCGCGATGCGGTGATGCACGACCTCGGGTTGCCCCCCGACATCCTGCAGTTCGTCAACTACCCGACGCGCTTCGACTCGCGCGAGGCGCTCGCCGCGCTCGAAGGCACCGGCATCGCCTGCCCGCGGCTCGACGATTACGCCTGGGTGCTGTGGGACTACTGGGAGCGCCATCTCGATCCCGAGCTCGCGATCGATCGCACCCTGCGCGGGCAGGTCGGCGGCAAGGTCGTGCTGATCACCGGCGGTTCGTCGGGCATCGGGCTGGCCGCCGCGCGCCGCATGGCCGCCGCCGGAGCGACGACGATCGTCTGCGGGCGCGACCCGGCGAAGCTCGAAGCGGCGCGTGCGACCGTGCAGGCGGACGGCCGCGAGCTGCTCACCTTCGCCTGCGACCTGAGCGACCCTGCCGACTGCGACCGCTTCGTGCGCTGGCTGCTCGACACCTTCGGTCACGTCGACGTGCTGGTGAACAACGCCGGCCGCTCGATCCGCCGCGGCATCGAGAGCACCTTTGGGCGCTTCCACGACCTCGAGCGGCTGATGCAGCTGAACTATTTCGGCGCCGTGCGCCTGACGATGGGCCTGCTGCCTGCGATGATCGAGCGGCGCAGCGGCCACGTGGTGAACATCAGCTCGATCGGCGTGCTGACGAACGCGCCGCGCTTCTCCGGCTACGTCGCCTCGAAGGCCGCGCTCGACGCGTGGACGCGCTGCGCGGCCAGCGAATTCGCCGACGTGGGCATCACCTTCACGTCGGTGGCGATGCCGCTGGTGCGCACGCCGATGATCGCGCCCACCGGCCTGTACCGGAACGCGCCCACGCTCACGCCCGAGGAGGCGGCCGACCTGGTGACGCAGGCGATCGTCTACAAGCCGGTGCGCATCGCCACGCGCCTGGGCGTTGCCGGCGAAGTGCTGCACGCGCTGATGCCCCGGGTCGCGCAGATCGTGATGAACACTTCGTTCCGCATGTTCCCCGAGTCGAGCGCGGCCGGCGGCGCGCAAGCGAAGGTCACGCCCGATCAGGAGGCGCTGCAGCAGATGATGCGGGGGATCCACTTCTGAACGTGCCGCAGCGCGCGTCGAGCGCTTCGGCGGCGATGCGCCACACCGACGGATCGTAGGCGAGCTGCAGGTGTCCGCGCCCCGGCACGGCGACCGCGGTCGCGCCGGCCAGCCGCTGCGAGGCCTGCTGCGGCATCACGATGTTGTCGTGCGGCGACCAGATCGTCGTGAAGAGCGCGGCCGTGGCCTGCGTCTCGCGCATCGCGAGTGCGTCCAGCCACGAAGAGCCCGGCAGCATCTGCGCGACGTTGCGCCCGTAGCCCAGCTGCGCGAGCCAGGTGCCCGCGTGCGGCGAGCCGAGCGTGACGACCGCGCATACCGATGCGTCGCCTGCGCGCGCCAGGTATGCGCGCGCCACGACGCCGCCCATGCTGTGCGCGACGATCGCGATGCGATCCCGGCCGGTGCGTTCGCGCAGCCGGCGCACGCCCTCGGCGACGATCGGCACGTAGTCGTCGATCGTGCCGAACACCGGTTCGAGGTTCACCGATTCCACCGGATGTCCGCGCGCGGCGAGCCACCCCGCGAACGGGCGCCAGATGCCGCGGTTGCAGACGTAGCCGTGCACGAGGAGCACCGGCGTGCGCTCGCCGTGCTCGGCGCTGGGCAGCGGGGCGCTCGCGTAGCGGATCTGCGCCCAGAAGAAGGTGCGCAGCGACGCGACGACCTCCCTGCCCCACGCGCGCAGCGCAGTGGCGAAGCCGTAATGCTCGTGCGGCGCCTCCTGCGCGCGGAACCACGCTCCGAAGACGAACTGCAGGCCGAGCAGCGCGGCATCGAAGACCACGGGCAGCAGCAGCGCGAACCCGAAGGCGGCCAGCGGATGCCAGCCGTGACTGCGATGCAGCCACGCGGCGAATGCGACGACGCCGATCGCGAGCAACGCGATCAGTGCCGTCAGCAGGCGCCGCATCATCCCGACGCTGCCGTTTGCTGCGGCGCAGTCGGATCCTGCGGCACGCGGCCGGTCAGGCGCTGTGCGAGTCCGCTCGCCAGTCGTGCCGTGAAGCCGTAGATCGACAGCTGCGGATTCGCGCCGATCGAGGTCGGGAACAGCGACCCGTCGTGCACCGAGACGTTGCGCCACTGCCAGTGAACGCCGTCGGGGTCGACGACGCCGCGTGCGGCGTCCACGCCGAAGCGGCAACCGCCCATCACGTGCGCCGAGACGACGCGCGCGAGCAGCGGTTTCATCGGCAGCGCGGCGATCGCTTCGCGCGCCTCGCGCCAGCTGCGGTACGGGAATGCCAGTTCGTGCGCGGGCTGCACGGTGCGCGCGCCGGCGGCGAACTGGATCTCGGCCATCGACAGCAGGGCGCGCCGCGCGCCTTCGAGCACGAAGTCGTCCAGCGGGTAATCGAGCACCGGCGAGCCGTCGTCGCGCAGCTCCACGCGTCCGCCCGGCGAACGCTCGTGAAAGCCGTCGCGCAGCAGCGCGATCGTCGCCTGCGTGTGCGCGAAGTCGAGCATCCGGCGCCGGTGCTCGTCGCCGAAGCCGGTCATCGTCGTGGCGAACAGCACCGGGTGGATCGGCGGCGCCTCGAGCTTGTAGCCGATCGGGCCGTCGATCGGCGCATCGTGCAGGAAGTGGTCGACGTAGACGCTTTGCGGCGCACCGGCCCAGCCGCCGACGATCCCGTCGAAGACGGCGGCCGAGACGACGACCGGGTGCAGGAAGGTGCGCGCACCGAGCAGGCGATGCGGGTCGGGCGCGCCCGAGCGCATCAGCAGTGCGGGCGAGGCGATCGCGCCGGCCGCGAGCACGAAGTGCTCCGCCTTCGCTCGCGTGCGGCGCCCGCTCGGCCGCGTGCCCGTCGCATCGAGCCAGTCGATCTCGACCGCGACGGCGCGTTCGTCCTCGACGATCAGCCGCGCGGCGCGCGCGCGCGTGTAGAGCGTCGCTCCGGCATCCAGCGCCGACGGGATCGTCGTCACCAGCATCGACTGCTTCGCATTGGTCGGGCAGCCGACGCCGCAGTAGCCCAGGTTCAGGCAGCCGCGCACGTTGCGCGCGATCGGCGCGGCGTGCAGGCCCAGGCGCTCGGCACCGAGCCGCAGGAGATCGTTGTTCTCGTTCGGCGCCATCGTCCACGGCGCGATCGACAGGCGGCGCTCCATGCGCTCGAACCACGGCGCCATCGCCGCCTCGTCGAAGCCGTCGAGCCCGAAGCGGTCGCGCCAGAAGGCGAGCGTGGCCGGCGGCGTACGAAAGCTCGACGTCCAGTTCACCGTCGTCGAGCCGCCGACGCAGCGGCCCTGCAGGATGCCGATCGCGTGGTCCTTCGTCAGCCGGCCGGCCGACTCCTGGTACAGCTGCGGATACGCCTCCGCTTCGCGCATGCGGAACTCGCCCGAGCTGCGCAGCGGCCCCTCCTCGACGAGCAGGACGCGCAGCCCCGCGTGCGCGAGGATCTCGGCCGTCGTTCCGCCGCCGGCGCCGGTGCCGACGATCACGACGTCGAACTGCGCCTCGGCCGGCAGCGTCGGCGCATCGGCGTCGAGCACCGCCCAGCCCCGGCGCAGGCCCTTGTCGATCGGATCGGGAAAGCTCATCGTCGTTTCCTCAGAAGCGCGGCGGACCGGGATAGCCGATGTCCGCCCAGCGCGCTTCGTCGGCATAGGCCGCGCCGAGGATCAGTTTGTGCAGCGCCTGGTAGGCGCCCTGCAGCAGCGTCAGCCGATGCGTGCGCCAGCCCTGCAGCACCGCGGCCACCTCGTCGATGCCGGCCTCCCGCCACGGCTTCGCGAGCCCGGCGAGCAGCAGCCGCGAAGGCGCGGCGGCCAGCGCGAGGAACAGCGACGCGAGTTCGTCCTGCGTCGCCGGCGGCAGGCCCGCGATCGTCGTCTCGACGCCGGCCAGCGCCGCCGAGGTCGCGCGCGCGCGCGGCTCGGGCGCGGAGGGCAGGGCGCCGTCGAGCACGGCGGGGATCATCGCGAGCAGCACTTCCCGGCGGTCGTCGGGCCCGCTGCGCCCGACGTAGCGCGATGCGATGCCGAAGGCGCCGAGCAGCAGCGCACTGCCGGCACCGAGTTTCAGGAAGTCGCGACGCGTAGCCATCGCGCCGATTCTAGGCGCGGGCGCTAGAGGGCCGCCTCTAATGCCGCGGTTCCGTTCGCGCGGCCTGCAGCGCACACTGTCGCGCCATGAAACCGGGACGAAGACTGGAAACCTGCGCCGCCGAGGTCGCGCGGCTGCGTCGCGAGATCGCCGCCGATGCGCATGCGCGCGCAACGGTCGGTGCGGTGAAGCAATGGCAGGCGCAGCGCCTGGCGCGCACGCACCGGCGCCTGCTCGAGGACCCGCGCTACGCGGCGGCCGCCCGCTTCTTTCTCGACGACCTGTACGGCGCGAAGGACTTCTCGCGGCGCGACGCCGAGCTGGCGCGGCTGGTGCCGACGATGGTGCGCCTGCTGCCCGACGCGGCGCTCGAGACGATCGCCGACGCGATCGAGATGGACGCGCTGTCGGAGCGGCTCGACCTCGCGCTCGCCCGCGAATTGTCCGAAGAGGACGTCTCGCGCATCGATGCCGCGCGCTACGCCGACGCCTATCGCCGGGCCGGCTCGCGCGCCGAGCGCGAGCATCAGCTCGCGCTGATCGAGTCGATCGGCCATTCGCTCGATCGCCTCGTGCGCCGCCCGATGATCGGCCGGCTGCTGAAGACGATGGCGAAGCCCGCGCAGCTGGCCGGCCTGTCGGAGATGCAGGACTTCCTCGTGCGCGGCTTCGAGTCCTTCCGCACGATCGGCGGAGCCTTCGGCTTTCTCGAAGCGATCGAGGCGCGGGAGCGTGCGATCCTCCAGGCGCTGTACGCGGGGGTCCGCGAGGGCTGGGACCAGCCGGAGCCGCCGGTCGCGAGCTGACCGAGACCGAGGGGTCAGGGCGGGCGGCCCACGCCGCCGCCCTCGGCGTCGCCCATTCCCGCTGCCTCGGCTACCATCCGCCGATGCAGGATTCCTCGACTCCCCCGGCGCCCGTGCGCCGCCCGTCGCCCCGCCGACCGCTGGCCGCCACGATCCTCGGCGTGCTGCTGGGTCTCGCGTTCGTCCTCGGCGCCTGGCAGATGGCGCGCTCGGTGCGCGACTTCCGCCTGCTCGACCGCAGCGTCGAGGTCAAGGGACTGTCCGAACGCGAGGTGCCGGCCGATCTCGCGATCTGGCCGATCGCGCATTCCGCGGCCGGCAACGACGTCGCCGCCCTGTATCGCACGCTCGACCGCACGAGCCAGCGCATCGTCGATTTCCTCGTCGGCGCCGGCTTCCCGCGCGAGCAGCTGAGCGTCTCCCCGCCGCACGTCGTCGACAAGCAGGCCCGCGAATGGGGCGATCCGCAGCGCGGCGAGTTCCGCTATACCGGGCGCGCCACGGTCACCGTCTACACGCCCGACGTCGAGCGCGTGCGCGCGACGATGAGCCGGCTCGTCGAACTGGGCGCCGAAGGCATCGTCCTCGGCTCGGAGCAGGGCGCGCAGCCGCAGTTCCTGTTCACGAAGCTCAACGAGATCAAGCCTTCGATGCTCGAGGAGGCCACGCGCAACGCGCGCGCGTCGGCGACGAAGTTCGCCGAAGACTCGGGCAGCCGGCTCGGCAGCATCCGGCGCGCCTCGCAGGGCCAGTTCTCGATCGACGATCGCGACGCGAGCACGCCGCACATCAAGAAAGTGCGCGTCGTCTCGACCATCGACTACTACCTCGACTGACGCTATAATCGCCGGTTCCTTGCCGCACGGTGCTTCGACGCAGGACACCGGCGGCCTTCGTCCACAAGGAAGCCTGCAGCGCGGCTCGCCGATTTCCCCGGCGGCTGCCCGAAGCGAATCCGGCCGGCTCGAATCGAGTCGCTCAGGTCCGTTTCCGGCTCGCCTCCGGCCAGTTTCTGGCTCGCCTCCGGCTCGCGCTGCTCGCCTCCGCACCAGGAGAATCGATGCGTCATTACGAGATCGTGCTCATCGTCCATCCCGACCAGAGCGAGCAGGTGCCCGCGATGGTCGAGCGGTACAAGGCGATGATCGACGCCCAGCAGGGCAAGGTCCATCGGGTCGAAGACTGGGGTCGCCGCCAGCTGGCCTACCCGATCCAGAAGATGGCCAAGGCGCACTACGTGCTGATGAACATCGAGGTGGGACAGCCCGCGCTCGACGAACTCGAGCACGCGTTCCGCTTCAACGACGCGGTGCTGCGTCACCTGGTCGTCGCGATGAAGAAAGCCGAAACGGGCCCTTCGCCGATGTGGAAGCAGATCCAGCGCGAAGACGCACGCAAGGCCGCTTCGTCCGAAGCGCCGCAACCGGGCTCCGATCGCCCCGCGGAGCGGACGGGCGAGCGCGAGCGAGCGGCCGGCTGAACCGCGTCGGACGAGCGGCAACCCGCAGCAGTAACCGGCCGGCGTGCGGAATCGAGTGCAGCTGAGCGGAACCCTCACCGAGCGCGAAGCGTTGCGCTACACGCCGGCGGGCATCGCGATGCTCGGCGCGCGGCTGAGTCACCGGTCCGAAACGACCGAGGCCGGACAGGCGCGCCAGCTGGAGTTCGACGTCGCCTTGCGTTTCGCCGGAGCGATCGCCGCGCGCGCCGACCGGCTGCAGCTCGGCGCATCGATCCTCGTCGACGGATTCCTCGCGCCGCGTCGCCGCCAGTCGAAGTCGCTCGTCGTGCACGTCACCGAATTCGCTCCCGCCTCCGCATCGGGCGGCGAGCCAACCTGATCAACCAGAGGACCTCCCATGGCAACCTTTCGTCGTGGTTCGAAAGACAAGAAGACGCGCCGTCCGGCGCAGAGCGCGCTGTTCAAGCGCAAGAAGTTCTGCCGCTTCACGGCCGAGAAGATCGAGTGGATCGACTACAAGGACGTCGACCTGCTGAAGGACTTCATCACCGACACCGGCAAGATCATCCCGGCACGGCTCACCGGCACGAAGGCGCGCTACCAGCGCCAGCTGCAGGATGCGATCAAGCGCGCGCGCTTCCTCGCGCTGCTGCCGTACACCGACAATCACTGAAGGCGCGGGAACGCAAATGCAGATCATCCTGCTCGAGAAAGTCGTCAACCTCGGCCAGCTGGGCG
Source organism: Burkholderiales bacterium (assembly GCA_003576795.1). Lineage (GTDB taxonomy): Bacteria > Pseudomonadota > Gammaproteobacteria > Burkholderiales > Burkholderiaceae_E > Zeimonas. Next base: position 2,012 of record QEVN01000060.1, on the reverse strand, counting down.
ACGTCGTCAAGGTGCGCGACGGCTTCGCGCGCAACTTCCTGATCCCCACCGGCAAGGCGCGCCGCGCCACGCCGTCGGCCATCCAGGAATTCGAGAACCGCCGCGCCGAGCTCGAGAAAGTGCAGAGCGAGCGGCTCGCCGCCGCGCGTGCGCTGGGCGATCGCCTGGCCGGCACCAGCGTGCGCATCGTGCAGAAGGCCGGCGTCGACGGCCGCCTGTTCGGCTCGGTCACCAATTTCGACATCGCCGAGAGCCTGAAGAAGCAGGGCTTCGAGGTCGAGAAGCAGATGGTGCGGATGCCCGCGGGCCCGCTGAAGTCGGTGGGCGAGTACAGCGTCGAGGTCGCGCCGCACAGCGACGTCGTCGTCGAGATCACGGTTTCGGTGGTCGGCGAGACGGCCTGAGGCCGCGAGCCGCTTCCGCAGCGACGACGACCGGCCGCAGCGCGCAGCGATGTCCGCGGTTCCGCACGACGCGGCATCCGCCGATCCGCAGATCGCGGCGCTGCGCGTGCCGCCGCATTCGATCGAAGCCGAGCAGGCGGTGCTCGGCGGGCTGCTGCTCGACAACACCGCCTTCGACCGCGTGGCCGACCTGCTGCGCGAGGACGACTTCTATCGCTACGACCACCGGCTGATCTGGCAGCAGATCGGCCGGCTGATCGAACGCAGCCACCCTGCCGACGTCGTCACCGTCTACGAAGCGCTGAAGGTCGCCGGCAAGGACGACGAGGCCGGCGGCCTCGTCTACCTGAACGCGCTCGCGCAGGAAACGCCGTCGGCAGCGAACATCCGCCGCTACGCGGAAATCGTCCGCGATCGCGCGGTGCTGCGCAAGCTCATCTCCACCGCCGACGACATCTCCACGTCGGCGCTGAACCCGGCCGGCAAGGACACGCGCCAGCTGCTCGACGAAGCCGAATCGAAGGTCTTCCAGATCTCCGAAGACGGTGCGCGCGGACAGGCCGGCTTCCAGCCGCTGCCCGACCTGCTCGGCAAGGTCGTCGAGCGCATCGACGAGCTGTACAACCAGAACAATCCGAACGACGTCACCGGCGTGCCGAGCGGCTACGTCGATCTCGATCGGATGACGTCGGGGCTGCAGCCGGGGGATCTGGTGATCGTGGCGGGTCGCCCGTCGATGGGCAAGACCGCCCTGGCGCTGAACGTCGCCGAGCACGTCGCCGTCGACCAGGGCCTGCCGGTGGCGGTGTTCTCGATGGAGATGGGCGCCACGCAGCTCGCGATGCGCCTCGTCTGCTCGGTGGGCCGCCTCGACCAGCAGCGCCTGCGCACCGGGCGCCTGGTCGACGACGACTGGCCGCGTCTCACCAGCGCGATCCAGAAGATGCAGGATGCGCAGCTGTTCATCGACGAGACGCCTGCGTTGAACGCGCTCGAGCTGCGCGCCCGCGCGCGACGCCTGTCGCGCCAGTGCGGGCGGCTGGGCCTGATCGTGGTCGACTACCTGCAGCTGATGTCGGCCACGTCCACCGGCGAGAACCGCGCCACCGAGATCTCGGAGATCTCGCGCTCGCTGAAGGCGCTCGCGAAGGAACTCGACTGCCCGGTGATCGCGCTGTCGCAGCTGAACCGATCGCTGGAGCAGCGGCCGAACAAGCGGCCGGTGATGTCGGATCTTCGTGAATCGGGCGCGATCGAGCAGGACGCGGACGTCATCATCTTCATCTACCGCGATGAGGTCTACAACCCCGACTCCACCGACAAGGGCGTTGCCGAGATCATCATCGGGAAGCAGCGCAACGGGCCGATCGGAACGGTGCGTTTGACCTTCGTCGGGCAGTACACGAAGTTCGAGAACTACACGAGCGGGTAGGCGGATAACTCGGGGTTCCGGATAACTCGGGCTTCCGGATGTAGCGATTGCGCTCGTGGAATCGATTCCACGAGCGGGAGCGCATCGAATTGAAGTCCGAAATCTCGCTCGCGTGCTCCTCGCCGGCAGTGTGGGCACGAGGCACGGCGTTACGCGCCCCTTGGCGCAGGCAGTCC
>QEVN01000059.1 GCA_003576795.1 Burkholderiales bacterium | reverse complement strand
GCGGATACTCGGACCATCCTCTGCTGATCGCCCACGCCGGGCGAGTCCATCTGTCGTGGCAGACGCAGGCCGAAGGCTATCGGCTGCTGCCGCTGGAGGAACGATGAAAGACTTCCGTCGGATCCGCCGGTCGCTGCTCGTGCTGCCGATGTCGGCCTGGGCGATCGGACCCGGGCGCGTCGCACGCGCCGACGAGGGGGTACGCGCCGGGCAGGTCGACGTCGTGATGCGTGCGTTCGTGCCGGGCAGCTTCGGCGAGATCCTCGCCTCCAGCGCCGGAGCGCCGTCGATCGTCCACCTGTGGGGACTGACCTGCGCGCCGTGCCTCGTCGAGTTGCCCCGCTGGGCCGCCTTCGTGCGCCGGCATCCGCAAGTGAACGTCTCGTTCGTCCAGACCGACCCGATGCCGCCCGATCGAGTCGCCGCGGCCGTGCGCCGCGCGGGTCTGGGAGGCGCCCGGAATTGGTCGGCACCGGCTCCGCTCGACGAAAGCGCGCACTACCGGATCGATCCCGACTGGGCGGGAGAGCTGCCCAGGACGGTGCTGATCGGGGCGGACGGGAAACGCAGCGGCATCAGCGGCGCGGTGTCCTTCGAGCGCGTGCTCGCCTGGCTCGCGCGGCAGGGCGTGCGCGACTGATCCGCAGGCCGGTGTGCGGCCCGTGCAGCTTCCGCGTCCCGGGCCTGGCGTCGGACGGCTCGGCGGGTGTTCAGCCCCACGCCGCCTCGAGCGCCTGATCGATGCGGTCGAGCGCGATCGCCTCGACGCCTTCGATCGGCCGGCGCGGCGCGTTCGCGCGCGGCACGAGCACGCGCGAGAACCCGAGCTTGGCCGCTTCGCGCAGCCGTTCCTGGCCGCGCGGCGCCGGCCGGATCTCGCCGGCCAGGCCCACCTCGCCGAAGGCGGCGACCCCGCGCGGCAGCGCGCGGTTCTTCAGCGACGAGACGATCGCCAGCAGCACGGCGAGGTCGGCCGCGGGCTCGGAGATGCGCACGCCGCCCACCGCGTTGACGAAGACGTCCTGGTCGTAGCAGCCGATGCCGGCGTGACGGTGCAGCACCGCCAGCAGCATCGCGAGCCGGTTGTGCTCGAGCCCCACCGAGAGCCGGCGCGGATTGGGCACGTGCGCCGTGTCGACCAGCGCCTGGATCTCGACGAGCAGCGGACGCGTGCCTTCCTGCGTGATGTTCACGCAGGACCCCGGAACCCCGTTGGCGTGCGTCGAGAGGAACAGCGCCGAAGGATTGGCCACGCCGCGCAATCCGCGATCGGTCATCGCGAACACGCCCAGCTCGTTCACCGCGCCGAAGCGGTTCTTGAAGGCGCGCACCAGCCGGTACGACGAATGCGAGTCGCCCTCGAAATAGAGCACGGTGTCGACCATGTGCTCGAGCACGCGCGGCCCGGCGAGCGTGCCCTCCTTCGTCACGTGCCCGATCATCACCACCGCCACGCCGAGCTGCTTGGACAGCCGCGTGAGCTGCGCCGCGCATTCGCGCACCTGCGCCACCGAGCCCGGCACCGACTGCAGCTGCGACGAATACAGCGTCTGGATCGAATCGACGACGACGAGCGCCGGCCGGCGCGACTCGATCGCCGCCACGATGCGCTCCAGCTCGATCTCGGCCATCAGCGGCAGGCGGACCGACTCCGCGCCCATGCGGTGCGCGCGCAGCGCGACCTGCGAGACCGACTCCTCGCCGCTCACGTAGAGCACCTCGTGCGTGGCGCACAGCGCGGCGAGCGTCTGCAGCAGCAGCGTCGACTTGCCGATCCCCGGGTCGCCGCCGATCAGCACCACCGATCCCTCGACGATGCCGCCGCCGAGCACGCGGTCGAACTCCTCGATGCCGGTGGGGATGCGCGCGATCGAGACGACCGGCACCGCATCGAGCGTGACGATCGGCTGCGCGGGCGCCAGCGGCTGGAAGCGGTTGCCGCCCGCCGCGCGCGGCTCCTCGGCGGTTTCGACGAGCGTGTTCCACGCCTCGCAGTGCGGGCACTGGCCCTGCCATTTCGGGCTCGTGCCGCCGCATTCGCTGCAGACGTGCCGGGTGCGGACGCGCGCCATCAGTCGTCGAGCGCGCGCCTGGGCACGCGCGGCGCCACCGCGCACATCAGCTCGTAGCCGATCGTCCCCGCGGCGCTCGCCACCTCGTCGATCGGCACGATGTCGCCCCACAGTTCGACCGGCGCGCCCGGCGCGGCCTGCGGCAATGCGCCCAGGTCGACGGCGAGCATGTCCATCGACACGCGGCCCACCGTCTGCGTGCGCCGGCCGTCGACGGCGATCGGCGTGCCGGTCGGCGCATGACGCGGATAGCCGTCGGCATAGCCGCAGGCGACGATGCCGATGCGCATCGGCCGTTGCGCGCGAAAGGTGGACCCGTAGCCCACCGCCTCGCCCGGCGCGACCGACTGGACGGCGATCAGCTTCGAGCCGAGCGTCATCGCCGCGCGCAGCCCGAGCGATCGCGCATCGCGATCGTCGAAGGGCGTGGCGCCGTAGAGCAGGATGCCCGGCCGGATCGCCGACGCGTGCGAGGCGGGCAGCGACAGGATCGCGGCGGAATTGGCCAGCGAGCGGGGCGCGTCGAGCCCCTGCGCCGCCTCCTCGAAGCGACGCAGGGGCGCCTCGGCTGCGCCGGACCGATCGGCGTCGGCGAAATGCGTCATCAGCGCGACCGATCGCACCGCCGGCAGCCGGCGCAGGCGCTCGAAGGCGGCGCGAAACGCGGCGCGATCGAAGCCCAGCCGGTTCATTCCGCTGTTCAGCTTCACGACCACGTCGAGCACGGCCTCGCCGGGTGCGCGTTCGACCCAGTCGAGCTGCCGCGGCTCGTGCACGACGAGCTGCAGCTGCTGCCGGGCCGCCTGCGCGACGTCGGCCTGGTCGAAGGCGCCCTCGAGCATCAGCAGCGGCTTCGTCCATCCCGCCTCGCGCAGCCGCGAGGCGCGATCGAATTCGACCAGCGCGAGGCCGTCGGCGTCGGCGAATCCGCGCAGCGCATTCTCCAGCCCGTGGCCGTAGCCGTCGGCCTTGACCACCGCCCAGGCGAAACGGCCGGGAGCGTGCGCGCGCGCCACCGACAGGTTGTGACGCATCGCAGCAATCGAGATCGTGGCGAGGATCGGACGCGGCATCGGCAACTATGGGGACAGGCGGGCACTATAGCGCGCACGCTCGAAGTCGGGATTCGCGCAGGTCGCGCGGCGCGGCGATCGTGGTATAAACCGACCCGCGTTTTTGCAACCGATTCCCGATCGCCCGTCGTGCGGCTCTGCGATCGGGGCCCGCTTCGCCACCGCGCGGCGATTCATTCTCGAACCATTCCTGGGCGATGAAGCGCGGGTTCTACACGATCATGGCGGCGCAGTTCTTCTCGTCGCTCGCCGACAATGCACTGCTGATCGCCGCCATCGCGCTGCTGATCGAGATGCACGCGCCGGACTGGATGAAGCCGCTGCTCAAGCTGTTCTTCACCGTCTCGTACGTGATGCTGGCGCCCTTCGTCGGCGCGCTGGCCGACTCGATGCCCAAGGGCCGCGTGATGTTCGTCACCAACCTGGTGAAGATCGTCGGCTGCCTGTTCATGTTCTTCACCGTGCATCCGCTGCTCGCCTACGCGATCGTCGGTTTCGGCGCGGCCGCCTATTCGCCGGCGAAATACGGCATCCTCACCGAGCTGCTGCCGCCGGACAAGCTGGTGGCAGCCAACGGGTGGATCGAAGGGACGACGGTCGCCTCGATCATCCTCGGCACGGTGCTCGGCGGCGCGCTGATCAGCCCCTCGGTCGCGGCACTGCTGCTGTCCTTCGACGTGCCCGGAATCGACACGGGCATCGATACGCCGGCCGAAGGCGCGATCCTGACGATTGCGGCGGTCTACGCGCTGGCCGCGCTGGTGAACCTGCGCATTCCGGATACCGGCGCCCGCTATCCGCACCAGTCGCGCCATCCGTGGCGCGTCGTACGCGACTTCGTCGAATGCAACCGGATCCTGTGGCGCGACAAGCTCGGGCAGATCTCGCTGTCGGTCACGACGCTGTTCTGGGGCGCCGGAGCGACGCTGCAGTTCATCGTGCTCGACTGGGCGCGCTATGCGCTCGACATGCCGCTCAGCCGCGCGGCGGTGCTGCAGGGAGTGGTCGCGCTCGGCATCGCCGTGGGCGCGGTGCTCGCCGCGCGCCTCGTCCGGCTGCGCGACTCGCTGCGCGTGCTGCCGGTCGGAATCGCGATGGGCGTCGTGGTGCCGTGCATGACGCTGGTGGGCTCGGAAGCCGCCGCCTTCCCGGTGCTCGTGCTGATCGGCGCGCTCGCCGGCTTCTTCGTCGTGCCGATGAACGCGCTGCTGCAGCATCGCGGGCACGTGCTGATGAGCGCCGGGCACTCGATCGCCGCGCAGAACTTCAACGAGAACCTGAACATCCTGCTGATGCTCGGTCTCTACTCGCTGCTGGTGCGGCTCGAGCTGGGCGTGAACGTCGTGATCGTGATGTTCGGCGCCTTCGTCGCGCTGGTGATGCTTCTCGTCATCCGCCGCCATCGGGCGAATCAGCGGGTGTTCGACTCGGTGGCGCTGATCGGCCAGAGCAAGCACTGAAGGGGGCACCGAGGCCCGCATCGAGCCCGGCGCCGAGGTCCTGCGCCAGGACCGCGCGCGCGAGGCACAGGTCGGCCCATGCCTGCGCCTTCTCGTGCGCGGCCTCGAGCAGGCGCGACGGATGCGCGCTGACCACCAGTCGAACCGGCTGCTGCGCGAAGCGCCCTTCGTGGACGCGCCCGCGCAGCGAGGCGAGCGGCGCGTCGGTGTCCAGCAGCGCGTGCGCCGCGCGATCTCCCAGTGCCACGACCACCTGCGGTGCCGGAGCGTCGGCCCGCTCGTCGAAGGCGATCGCCTGGCGCGCCGGGCGAAGGCCGAGCGCGAAAAGCATGCGCCCGAGCAGGCGCATCGCGTCGGGCGGCAACGGATCACCGTCACCGGACGCGCCGTCGGCTGTCGCCTCGCCGACGAACAGCCAGTCGCCGCCCTCGTCGGCGAGCGCGAACAGTCGCGGCGCTTCGGCCGACGCGCACGCGGCCGACGAAGCGCATGCAGGGGCCTGCGGCGGCGCAGCCGGCGCCCGCCGGCGCCACAGCGGACCGATACCCAGCGCGCGGAAAGCGCGGCGTTGCGATTCGTTCACGATCCCAGTTGCCGGAACAGGACGTGCGCGTCCTCGCGACCGTCTTCGGCCGGATAGTAGCCGCGGCGCACGCCGATAGCCTCGAAACCGCTCGAACGGTACAGGGCGAGCGCGGGCGCGTTGGACGGCCGCACCTCGAGCAGCATGCCGCGCGCGCCGCGCCCGGCCGCGTCGCGCATCAGCCACCGCAGCATCTCGCGTCCGTAGCCGCGTCCCTGCATCGGCGCCGCGACGCTCAGGTTCAGCAGGTGGACCTCGTCGGGCACCCACATGACGATCGCATAACCGATGAGCTGCGGCGACTCCTCGACCTCCAGCTCGAAGATCCACGCGTCGTGCCCGGCCAGCAGCGAGTCGGCGAAATTGCCGCGCGTCCACGGGAACGGATAGATCGACCGCTCGATCGCGGCGACCGCGTCCAGATCGCGACGTCGCATCGGGCGCACGCGCATCACTCGCGGCTGCGCGCTGCGGGACGTTCGCGTGCGGCGCGCTGCTCGTCCCGATCGAGGGCGACCTTGTCGCGCAGATAGCGGGGCGCGGCCTGCGAGGCGGCCACCGCGTGCCCGGCATGCCAGTCGGCGCAGCCCAGCTCGGCCAGCGCGTCGGCCCGCACGTAGGCGTCGTCGGCCACCGGAGCGGCCGGCAGCCGTGCGCCGAAGCGGGCGTCCCAGGCGAGCGCCGTCGGCGCATGCACCCAGGCGTCGCCGGCGCGCACGAGCGTGCCGGCGGGCGCGAGCGCGCGATGCGCGCGCAGCCATTCGTCGGTTTCGTCGACGAAGCGCTCGCGCGAAACGATGCGCGGCGCCTCGAGCGTCTCGAGGCGCGCCGCGCCGTCGACGCCGCCGGCGTCGTCGGGCAGCGTGCCGATGCGGTACATCGCGACGTAGATCTCGTCCCTGCGCGCGTCGTTGGCCGCCAGCACCGTCGCCGCCTGGGCGCCGATGCGCACGCGCTGCCAGGCGAGCGCGCGCAGCGAGTCGACGGCGACCAGCGGACGGTCGAGCGCGAAGCCCAGGCCCTGCGCCACCGCACAGCCGATGCGCAAGCCGGTGAACGAACCCGGACCGGCATCGAAGACGATCGCATCCAGGTCCGACAGCTCGATGCGCGCGCCGCTGCACAGCTCGTCGATCATCGCGAGGATGTTCATCGACTGCTGCGCGCCCAGCGGCTCGGAGACGCAGTCGCTCTCGTCGTCGCCGAAGCCGTGCCGGTACAGCGCGACCGAGCACCAGGCTCCCGAAGTGGACAGCGCCAGGATGCGCGCAGGCCGCGCCTGCGGGGCGGCGCCGCCGCTTTCGGGTCGCGTCGCTGCCGCGAGCGAATCGGATTCGGGCCTGGAGTCCACGCGCCGATTCTAGCCGCGCGACGGGATCCGGTGCCTGCGCTCGACTACCGCGTGCTTCGCCTCAGCGCCGCCCGCCGCCGCGGCGCAAGTCGTCGGAGCGCGCTTCGCGCAGCTGCTCGCGCAGCCGTTCGCGCTCGTCGCGCGACAGCCGGCCTTCGGCGGGCGGCGCGCGTCGCTGCGCATCGTCGGCGCGCGCGCGCTCGGCGCGCTGCGCGTCGTGCTGGCGCAGCTCCCGGCGGAAGCGCTCGCGCTGCTCGCTGTCCATGCGGCTGTACGGCTGCGCCCACGCCTGCCCGGCGAGCAGCGCGCCGAAGGCGATCGTGCAGGCGGCCAGCGCGGTGCGGCGCATCGGTGAGCGAAGGCGGCGGTCCATCGCGGCATTCTAGGGTCCGCCGGCGCACGCGCGATGCCCCGAACCGGTAAACGATGTAACAGGCGGTAACGGACGCGTCGCACCCGCGGCAGGCGCGGCCGCTGCGGCTATCATCGCCTGCCATGACACCGCCTCCTCGCAAGCTGCTCGTCGTCGACGACGATCCGAAACTGCGGGAGCTGCTGCGCCGCTATCTCAGCGAGAACCAGTTCGAGGTCAGCGTCGCGCAGGACGCCGCCGCGATGAACCGGCTGATGCAGCGCGAGAGCTTCGATCTGATCGTGCTCGACCTGATGCTCCCCGGCGAAGACGGGCTGTCGATCGTCCGCCGGCTGCGCGGCGCCAACGACCGCACGCCGATCGTCGTGCTCACCGCCAAGGGCGACGACGTCGACCGCATCGTCGGACTCGAACTGGGCGCCGACGACTATCTCGGCAAGCCCTTCAACCCGCGCGAGCTGCTCGCGCGCATCCACGCGGTATTGCGCCGCCAGCCGCCGCCCGAGCTGCCGGGCGCGCCGAGCGCCGAGCCGATCGAGGTGCGCTTCGGCGCCTTCCGGCTGAACCTGGCCACCCGGCAACTGACGCGCGACGGCGAACCGGTGCCGCTGACCACCGGCGAGTTCTCCGTGCTCAAGGTGCTGGTGCAGCACGCGCGCACGCCGCTCACCCGCGAGAAGCTGATGTCGCTCGCCCGCGGACGCGAATACGGCGCCTACGATCGAAGCCTCGACGTGCAGGTTTCGCGCCTGCGCCGGTTGATCGAAGCCGACCCGCAGCAGCCGCGGCTGATCCAGACCGTCTGGGGCGTCGGCTACGTCTTCGTTCCGGACGACGACTGATGCGGGCGGCCGGCGTCGCCGCAGGGACGACGGCGGCTGCGCGCGCCCGTCCGATCAGCCTGTTCTGGCGCACCTTCGGCCTGGTCGCGCTGCTGATCGTCGCGAGCTTCGCCGCGATGATCGCCGCCGCCCGCCTGCTCGAGCGCGCGCCGCCCGAGCAGCGCCTGGCGTGGGAGGTCGCCTCGGTGGTCAATCTCACGCGCTCGGCGCTGGTCAGCGCCGAGCCCGACCGTCGCCTGCAGCTGCTCGACGAACTGGCGCAGCAGGAGGAAGTGCGGGTGCTGCCGAAGGAACCCGGCGACCGCATCGACACCTCGGCCACCGGCCCGCGCCTGCGCGCGCTCGAGCCGCGGCTGCGCGCGCTGCTCGGCCGCTCGACGCTGGTGGCAGGCCGCGTGAACGGCGTCGACGCGGTCTGGATCAGCTTCGAGATCGACGGCGACGACTACTGGCTGATCCTGCCGCGCGACCGCGTCGAGCGCCAGTTCGGGCCGAGCCTGGCGCTGCTGTCGCTGATCGCCGCCGCCTTCGCGCTGGTCGGCGCGCTGGTCATCTCGCGGCTCGTCAACCGCCCGCTGTCGGATCTCGCCGGCGCGATCGGCGTGCTCAGCCGCGGGCGCGCGCCGGCGCCGCTGGCCGAGACCGGGCCGACCGAGATCGCCGCGGTGAACCGGCGCTTCAACCGGCTGGCCGCCGATCTCGCGCAGCTCGACGCCGACCGTGCGCTCGCGCTCGCCGGCATCTCGCACGACATCCGCAACCCGCTCGCGCGCCTGCGCATCGAGGTCGAGCTGGCACCGCTGGCCGAAGCGCAGCGCGCATCGATGGTCGACGACATCGAGCGCATCGACCGCATCGTCGGACAGTTCATCGGCTATGCGCAGATCGCGCAGCCGCCGCGCGCCGAGCTGGTCGACGTCTCGGCGATGCTCGCGTCGATCGCCAACGCCTACCGCGGCGAGATCGAGTCGGGCGCGCTCGCGCTGGCCATCGACGCCGACGAGGGACTGCGCTGGTACGGCGACCCCACCGACCTGCAACGCGCGATCGGCAACGTCGTCGACAACGCGTTGCACCATGCGCGCCCCGACGATGCGCGCGCCGTGCACGTGCAACTGCAGGTGCGCGCCACCGACGCCGGCCTCGCGCTGACGCTTCGCGACGACGGGCCGGGGATCGCCGACGAGGACGCCGAGCGGCTGCTGCGTCCGTTCGCGCGGGTCGACCGCGCACGCGGCGAACACGGCGGATCGGGACTGGGACTGGCGATCGTCGACCGGCTCGCCCGACGATACGGCGGTCGCGCCCGGCTGTCGAACGACGAGCGCGGCGGCCTGCGCGTGGAGATCGACCTGCCCGACTACCGAACGCCCGCGGAGCGCGAATCGACGACGCACCCGACGCTGCGGGAGCGTCGGCCGATTCGCCAATAGAAAGTAACAATCAATCGCATCCAGCAGATCAATTGGATTTTTCAATCGGACTTTGCTACATTGGCTGCGACCGGCGCGTGAGCGCCCTCCCCGCGGGCCGCGAAGCACGCCCGCAACCCTCATCGAACAGGAGACTCCCATGGCCGCGTTGAAAGGCACCCGGACCCATCAGAACCTGAAGGACGCGTTCGCCGGCGAGAGCCAGGCCAATCGCCGCTACCTGTATTTCGCCAACAAGGCCGACGTCGAGGGCCAGCCGGAGATCGCCGCGCTGTTCCGCTCGACCGCCGAAGGCGAGACCGGCCATGCGCACGGGCATCTGGACTACCTCGCGGAAGTCGGCGACCCGGCCACCGACCTGCCGATCGGCAGCTCGGAGAAGAACCTGAAATCGGCGGTGGCCGGCGAAACGCACGAGTACACCGACATGTATCCGGGCATGGCGAAGGCGGCACGCGACGAAGGCTTCGACGAGATCGCCGACTGGTTCGAGACGCTCGCCAAGGCCGAACGCTCGCACGCGAACAAGTTCGCTCGGGCGCTCGAGTCGATTGCCTGAACGGACACCGGGGCCTCGTGCCCCGGGCACAGGTTGGACGACGAGGGGAGCGCTGCGCTCCCCTTTTCGCGAGGACATCCCGATGACTGCACGAGAAGGGTCGCTCGAAGCGCCCACCCGTCACGCGCTCGACTGGAAGAACCCGGAGTTCTACGACGAGACGAAGGCGCTCGACGAGATGCAGCGCGTCTTCGACATCTGCCACGGATGCCGGCGCTGCGTGAGCCTGTGCAACGCCTTTCCGACGCTGTTCGACCTGATCGACGAATCGGCCAGCGGCGAGATCGACGGCGTGGCGCGCGCGGACTACGCGAAAGTGGTCGACCAGTGCTACCTGTGCGACCTCTGCTACATGACGAAGTGCCCGTACGTTCCGCCGCACCCGTGGAACGTCGACTTCCCGCACGTGATGCTGCGCGGCAAGGCGATCGCCTTCCGCCAGGGCACGCCGACGAAATTCCGCGACGCCAACCTGTCGGCCACCGACCGCAACGGCAGGCTCGCGGCGATCCCGATCGTCGCGCAGACGGTCAATGCGGCGACCCGCAACGCCGCGGTGCGCAACGTGGTGGAGAAGAGCGTCGGCGTGCACCACCAGGCGTGGTTGCCCGACTTCGCGCCGCGCAAGTTCCGTTCGAAGGCCGAAGCGTCCCCGAGCGCGACGGTGCGCGACGGTGCGCGCACGCCCGGCAAGGTCGTCGTCTACGCCACCTGCTACGTGAACTACAACGAGCCGGGCATCGGCCACGACCTGCTGAAGGTCCTCGCGCACAACGAGATCCCGTATGTCTTCGTCGAACGCGAGGCCTGCTGCGGAATGCCCAAGCTCGAACTGGGCGACCTCGAGGCGGTGGAGAAGCTCAAGGAACGCAACGTGCCGGCGCTGGCGAAGCTCGCCCGCGAAGGCTACGCGATCCTCGCGCCCATTCCGTCGTGCGCGCTGATGTACAAGCAGGAGCTTCCGCTGCTCTTCCCCGACGACGAAGACGTGCGCGCGGTGCGCGACGCGATGTTCGATCCCTTCGAGTACTTCGTGCAGCGCGCGAAGGACGGGCTGCTGAAGACCGACTTCGCGCGCGAGCTGGGCAACGTCTCGTATCACGTCTCGTGCCATCTGCGCGTGCAGAACATCGGCCAGAAGACCCGCGAGCTGCTCGAGACGATCCCGGGCACGCGCCTGCGCACCGTCGAGCGGTGTTCGGGCCACGCGGGCACCTGGGGCGTGAAGAAGGAGTTCCACGAGATCGCGATGAAGATCGGCCGGCCGGTGTTCCGCCAGATGGGCGAACACCCGGACGGCGAGCCCGACTGGATCTCGTCGGACTGCCAGCTCGCCGGGCATCACATCGCGCAGGGCATGTCGGCCGCCGGGCGCAGCGTCGACGACCGGCTCGCGCATCCGCTGACGCTGCTGCGCATGGCATACGGCTTGCCTTGACGGCAGAAGCGAAGGATCACGGAACACGGAGGGAATCGAAATGGAAAAGGTCACCCGCGATTCGCTGATGACGCTCGAGGCGTATGCGCGCGCGCGCAGCGACATGCGCACGAAGGTGCTCGAGCACAAGAAGAACCGCAAGGTGCCGCTGGGCGCCCACGTGACGCTGCTGTTCGAGGACGAGCAGACCGTGCGCTACCAGATCCAGGAGATGCTGCGCATCGAGCGGATCTTCGAGGACGAGAGCATCCAGCACGAACTGGACGCCTACAACCCGCTGATTCCCGACGGCACGAACCTGAAGGCGACGATGCTCATCGAATACGAGGACGTCGAGCAGCGGCGCCGCGAGCTGGCGCGGCTGGTCGGCATCGAGCACCGCGTCTGGTTGCGCGTGCAGGGACACGGGAAGGTCTACGCGATCGCCGACGAGGATCTCGACCGCTCCACCGAGGAGAAGACCTCGGCCGTGCATTTCCTGCGCTTCGAACTCGAGCCCGCGATGATCGCGGCGCTGAAGGCCGGCGCCGCGCTCGGCGCCGGCATCGATCACGAGAACTATCCGGCGCAGGCCGAGCCGCTGCCCGACGCGGTGCGCGATTCGCTGGCGGCCGACCTCGGCTGATCGCGGGCGGCGCGCACCTCGGCGTCGCCGGGGCGCGCTGCGTCGGCCGCATCCGCCGCAGCGGCGATGCGCCGCGGATTCGCGTAGACGGTGGCGCGACCGTCGCGCACGAAACCGCACAGCGTGATGCCGCAGGCCTGCGCCGTGCGCACGGCGAGCGCGCTCGCCGCCGACACGCCGGCGACGATCGCCAGGCCCGCGCGTGCGGCCTTGGCCACCATCTCGAAGCTCAGCCGGCTGCTCAGCACGACGCCGCCTCCTTCGAGCGCGAGCCCATCGAGCAGGCAGCGGCCGATCGCCTTGTCGAGCGCATTGTGCCGCCCGAGATCCTCGGCAAAGGCCAGCGGCTCTCCGTCGGGCGCAAAGACCAGCGCCGCATGCGCGCCGCCCGTGGCCTGCCACAGCGCCTGGCGCTGCTGCATCTCCGCCACCAGCGATTGGAGCGCCGCGGGCGACAGCGTGGTGGCAGCGCGCACGACGCGAATGCCGCGCAGCAGGTGCTCGATGTCGTCGCTGCCGCAGGCGCCGCAGCTCGAGCGCACGGTGCGCTCCTGCGCCGCCGCCGCGCCGGCGCGCTCGCGCGCGGCCGGCGTCAGCACCAGGCGCACCACGCCCGGCGAATCCGGGCAGCGGGCGATCGACTCGATGTCGGCGAGCGAATCGAGCATCCCTTCGCTGAAGGCGAAGCCGGCCGCCAGCGACAGCGCCGACGACGGCGCATCGCCGAGCCAGCCGTCGTGCGGAACGAAGCCGGCGGCATCCCGGTCGGCCGCCGTCGGCGTCCACATCAGCGTGTAGCGGCCGACGCCGGCAACGTCGACGACGAGCGGCGATTCGTCGATCAGCTCGCAGACCTGCGCGTGCGTCTCGCCCGCCCGCGTGTGCATCGCGGCAGCGGCGACGACGGCGCCGGCGGTCGGCGGCCTTGCGCTCATCGCACGCCCGCGGGCGCCAGCCGCCGGATCGACACGCGCACGATGTCCGAACCCGAGCCGGTCGCATCGGTGAGCTCGAGGCTCATCGACGCCACCGTGTTCAGGCTCGGCGCGCGCAGCTCCTTCGCGTAGGGCGTCGCCCAGTGGTCGAACTGGCCGATCATCAGCAGCGTGTCGGGGCGGATGCCGGCGGTCAGGATCGCAGGGCCGCGCGTGACGTTCACCAGCGACGAGATCTCCAGCTCGTCGCCGTCGGCGATGCCCAGCGAGCGCGCCGTCTGGCGGTTGATCACGATGCCGTGGTGCCCACGCACGTTCTGCGCGACTTCGTGCATCTGCGGGATCGACACGTTGCCGCTGGCGTGGAACTGCATGCTCTTGGTCGTCAGCAGCCAGAACGGGAACTCGGCGGGGTCGCGTCCCGCGTGCACGATCGCCCTCTCCCACCGGGCCGGCACGTCGTCCCAGGCCGGCAGGAACTGGTACTCGGAAAGCTGCTCGTCCCACCAGTGCATGCCCTGCTCGTGCAGGCGCCGCTTCAGCTCGAGCCCCGAGCGCATCAGCCGCTCCTGGTACGGCAGCTCGAAGCGCAGGCCCTGTTCGACCATCGCCGGATACAGGTACCAGCCGGTTTGCGAATACGGCCGCGCGTAGAAGCCGTGCTCCTTGAACCAGGCGAGATCGCGCACCTCCTCGCCGGCCGAGATCGACCACGTGGCGGCCTTGCACTGGGCATCCCAGATGGCGTCGACCTCGTGCACCTGGGTCGGATCGAGCGAGAAGT
>QEVN01000058.1 GCA_003576795.1 Burkholderiales bacterium | reverse complement strand
GATGTGCCGCCGGTCGCGCCGCCTGCGGCGCTTCCCGTCGCGCTGCCGGTCGTGCCGCCCGTCGGGCGCTCGCGCGGCTGCGCACTGCTGATCGGCGGCAGCACCGGGCCGCGCTCGGCCGGCTGCGGCGGCGCATCGGCGCTCTCCGCGGCCGCCGCCTGCCCGGTGCCGACCTCGATCTCGCCGCCGTTCGTCAGCAGCACGATGCGTCCCTGCGTCACGGCCACGCGCAGTCCGGCGCGCGGTCCCGGCGCGCAGCGCGGATCGCAGACCGTCTGCTCCGCCACGTATTCGGTGCCGCGTACGCCCACCGTCGCGGTCGGCGTCTTCATCCGGTATTCGTCGTGGTTCGTCTTGCCGATCGCGCCGGTGAGCGTGCGCAGCGCTCCGCGCATCAGGAAAAAGAACGCGCGCCGCTCGTCCTGCTCGAAGCGGTACTCGTCGACGCGGAAGTCGGTGCCGGGTTGCAGCGACACGATGGAGCCGTCGCTGAAACGGATCTGCGTGCGTCCGTCGCTGCCGGTGCGGATCAGGTCGCCGCTACGGATCTCGGCGCCGGCGGTGAGCGCCGTGACCGAGATGGCGCCGGGCGCCACGCGCTCGAGCATCACTCGTCCGGCGACGACCAGCGCGCGGCCGTCGGCGGCCGCGGCCGGGCCGATCGCGGCGAACAGGCCGAGCACGAACAGGAGCGCGCGAATCGTCGTCATGGGAAGCGGTAGCGAAGAACGACCCCCGCCTGTGTGCGTCGGAAGTCGTTCGGAGCGACGTTCGACCGGTTGCGCGTCCAGCTGATCGTCGGCGCGACGATCCATTCGCGCGACAGCGCGCGTTCCGCCCCGAAGGACAGATCGGTCTGGTGGTCGTCGCGAACCACGCCGAAAAAAGGCTCGGGCCCGTCGAACTCGCGCGTCTCGTACGCCAGCGAAGCGAAGCCGCGCCACGAGCCGCCGATCGCCCGGCTGAAGGCGGCGCGCAGCCCGCGATAGTCGTACGACAGGTTGTCGAAGCCCCGGCGCGAACGTTCGCGACCGCCCGACACGCCGGCGACGACGACCGGCCGCGCCGCGCCCTCGAGCGCGCGTGCGAAGGTCAGCCCGAGTCCCGATCGACGCGCGTCGCGCGCGTCTTCGTCGGGGAAGTCGAACCCGAAGTGCTGTGCGTAGACGCCGACGCGAGTGCGGTTGTCGAGATCGCATTGCCACTGGACGAGCCCGCCCACGGCGTCGCGAAAAGCCGCGCCGCCGAGCTCGAGGTGCTGGCCCTGGATGAGCATGTCGATCCGATGACAACCGCTGCGGAAGGCGAATCCCGTATTCAGGTCGAACTGGTCCTGGTCGAGTGTATGTGCGGACGGATAGCGTCTGGTTGCTGCGCGCCCGCCGACGGTCCACTGCCATGCCCCGCCGATCGGTACGGTCCAGTCGGCGCCGAGCAGGGCGCCCATCGCGGCGCTTTCGCGCGGCCGGCTGATGCCCAGCGGAACCACCGCGGTGCCGTCGGCGAGCACCCAGCGGCCGGAGGCGCTGCCGAAGTTCGGGTTCGAGTCGTAGCCCGCTTCGATCTCGGCCCACGCGGCGAACTGCGGCTCGCCGCGCGCTTCGCGCACGCGGATCGCGTCGAGGTAGCGGCCGATGATCTGGCGCACCTCTTCGGGAACCTCGCCCGCCGACACCGCCTCGAACTCGCGCCGCGCGTTCTCGTGCTCGCGCAGCGCGAAATACGCGCGCGCCAGTTCGGCGCGTGCCTGAAGGAATCCGGGGCGCACGATCAGCACGCGCTCGAGCGCGAGCACGGCGCGTCCCGGCCGTCCGGAATCGAGCGCCGCGAGCCCGAGCAGGTAGTCGAATTCCGGGTCGCCGGCATAGTCGCCGACGCGCGCGTCCAGCGCCTGCCAGGCGCGTTCGGCTTCGCCGCCGTCGATCCAGCGCTGCGCCTCGCGCAGCAGCTCGGCGAGCGTGCGCGGCGCCGGCGGCCGGGCGTCTGCGGACGGCTCGGCGTCGCGTGCCGGCGCGGACTGCGCCTGCGTCGTCGCGGTGGGCAGCAAGGCGAGCGCAACGAGTGCGACCGATGCGACGCGCGTGTGCGCGCGCTTCATGCGGCGGCGACGAGCTCGCCGCGCAGCGAATGCGTGCGTGCTTCCGTGATCCGCACTTCGACGAAGCGGCCGATGCAATCGCTCGCGCCGCGGAAGTTCACGACGCGGTTGTTCGACGTGCGCGCGGCGAGATCCGAGTCGTCGCGGCGCGCGCGGCCTTCGACGAGCACCCGTTGCACGCTGCCGACCATCGACTCGCTGATCGATCGCGCTTGCGCGTCGTTGGCCGCCTGCAGCCGCTGCAGCCGCTCGAGCTTCTCCTGCTCCGGAGTGTCGTCGGGCAGGTCGGCGGCCGGCGTTCCGGGGCGCGGGCTGTAGACGAAGGAGAACGACGCGTCGAAGCCGACTTCGTCGACGAGTTTCATCGTCTTCTCGAAGTCGTCGGCGGTTTCGCCGGGAAAGCCGACGATGAAATCGGAGCTCAGGCTCAGGTCGCCGCGCGCGGCGCGCAGCCGGCGCACGATCGACTTGTATTCGAGCACGGTGTAGCCGCGCTTCATCGCGGCGAGGATGCGATCGGAGCCGGATTGCACCGGCAGGTGCACATGCGCGGCCAGCTTCGGCAGGCGGGCGTGCGCGTCGATGAGCCGCTGGCCGAATTCCTTCGGATGCGAGGTCGTGTAGCGCACGCGTTCGATGCCGGGGATCTCGCAGACGAGTTCGAGCAGCAGTGCGAGGTCGGCGCTCGCGCCCGCATCGTCCGCTGGGCCCGCTGGGCCGGACGGTACGCCGGGGGCGCCGGAAGCGCCCGGGGCGCCGCTCCCGGTTCGCAGCGCCCCCCGATATGCGTTCACGTTCTGCCCGAGCAGCGTGACCTCGCGCACGCCCTGCGCCGCCAGGCCGGCGATCTCGACGAGCACGTCGTCGACCGGGCGCGAGATCTCGTGTCCGCGCGTGTACGGCACGACGCAGAAGCTGCAGTACTTGCTGCAGCCTTCCATGATCGAGACGAAGGCGCTCGCGCCTTCGCTGCGCGCCGGCGGCAGGCGATCGAACTTCTCGATCTCGGGGAAGCGGATGTCGACCTGCGGGCGTCCGGTTTCGCGTCGGCGCGCGATCAGCTCGGGCAGCCGGTGCAGCGTCTGCGGGCCGAACACGAGGTCGACGTACGGCGCACGCTCGACGATCGCCTCGCCTTCCTGGCTGGCGACGCAGCCGCCCACGCCGATCAGCAGGTCGGGCTTGTCGCGCTTGAGCGCGCGCACGCGGCCGAGGTCGGAGAACACCTTCTCCTGCGCCTTCTCGCGCACCGAGCAGGTGTTGAACAGGACGATGTCGGCCTCCTCGATGCGCTCGGTCTTCCGCGCGCCTTCGCTGGCGGCGAGCACGTCGGCCATGCGGTCGGAGTCGTACTCGTTCATCTGGCACCCGAAGGTGCGGATGTACAGCTTCTTCGTCACCGGCTCTTCGCGCGCTCGCGTGCGGCGGCGAGTTCTTCGGGCGTGAGGATCCAGACGCGGCCGATCTGGCCGGAGGCGTCGTTCTCGACCAGCACGTCGTGCGTGCCCGACAGCGATGCGGGCATCACGATGCGGTTGTTCGCGTCGTGGATGCGCGCGGCGGCAGCCAGGCGGACGATTTCGCCGTCGAGCAGCGCTTCCGGAAAGATGCGCATCTCGAAGCGGGCGAGGCGCGCCTTCTCGGGGAACGAGCGCAGCAGTTGCGCCTGCACGCGCGGCGCGAAGGCGAAGGCGGCGCCGACGAGCGGCAATGCCGCGAGCACGGCAACGGCGCGACGCCGCGTGCGCGAGCGCTGCGGAGGAGGCGAAAGGCCCATCGACGGCACACGGAAGGGGACTCGGCAGTGTACCGTAACAGCGGGTTCTCACAGGGAGGCGCGATGGCGGACGAGAGCACCGGTGCGCCGGACGGCCGGCCGGGAGAGCGGTCGGATCACGGGCCGGATCACGGGCCGGACGAATCGATCGCCCCCGGTGTCGAGAGCCCTCCGGCGCCCTTCGCGGCGCTGCTCGGG
The DNA here is from genome assembly GCA_003576795.1 of Burkholderiales bacterium. GTDB lineage: Bacteria > Pseudomonadota > Gammaproteobacteria > Burkholderiales > Burkholderiaceae_E > Zeimonas. The sequence goes on along the minus strand of QEVN01000058.1, from coordinate 9,557 downwards.
CAGGTGCATTCGCAGCCGCGCCTGCGAGCGGCGATCACCGAGGCGTACCGCGCCGACGAAGCGGAATGCGTACTCGCGCTGCTGCCGATCGTCCGCCTCGCGCCTTCGCAGGAAAGCGCGATCGAGTCGCTGGCACGCACGCTCGCGCGCCGGATGCGCGAACATCGCGGCGGTCGCGACGGGCTCGTGCAGGAACTGCTGGCGGAGTTCTCGCTGTCGTCGCAGGAAGGCATCGCGCTGATGTGCCTGGCCGAAGCGCTGCTGCGCATTCCGGACGACGCGACGCGCGACGCGCTGATCCGCGACAAGATCGGGCGCGGAGACTGGCAGTCGCATCTCGGTTCGCGAGCGTCGATCTTCGTGCACGCGGCGACGTGGGGGCTGGTCGTCACCGGCAGGCTGGTTTCGCTGCACGACGAGACCGGCCTGTCGAGCGCGCTCGGACGAGCGATCGCGCGCAGCGGCGAGCCGCTCGTGCGCCGCGCCGTCGATCGCGCGATGCGGCTGCTCGGCGAGCAGTTCGTTGCCGGACGCACGATCGGCGAGGCGCTCGAGCGCGCGCGACCGCGCGAGACGGCAGGCTTTCGCCATTCCTTCGACATGCTGGGCGAGGCGGCGCTCACCGACGAGGATGCGCTGCACTATCACGCGGCCTACGAGGGCGCGATCGACGCGATCGGCGCGGCAGCGGCCGGGCGCGGCGTTCTCGACGGACCCGGCGTGTCGATCAAGCTGTCGGCGCTGCACCCGCGCTACGCTCGCGCGCAACGCGAGCGCGTGGTCGACGAGCTGTATCCGCGGCTGCTCGCGCTCGCCTTGCGCGCGCGAGCCTGGGACATCGGGCTGAACATCGACGCCGAGGAGGCCGAGCGCCTCGATCTCTCGCTGGACCTGCTCGAGCGTCTTTGCTTCGAGGACGGCCTGTCCGGGTGGAGCGGCATCGGCTTCGTCGTGCAGGCCTACCAGAAGCGCTGCCTGCCGGTCGTCGACTGGCTCGTCGACCTTGCGCAGCGCAGCGGACGGCGGCTGATGGTCCGGCTGGTGAAAGGCGCGTACTGGGACAGCGAGATCAAGCGCGCACAGGTCGACGGACTGGACGGCTATCCGGTGTTCACGCGCAAGGCGCACACCGACCTGTCGTACCTCGCCTGCGCGCGACGGCTGCTCGCCGCGCCCGGGGCCGTCTATCCGCAGTTCGCCACCCACAACGCGCACACCGTCGCCGCCGTGCGCGAGATGGCCGGCGCGCGCTTCCGACCGGGGCAGTACGAGTTCCAGTGCCTGCACGGGATGGGCGAGCCGCTGTACGAGCACGTCGTGCGCAGCGAGGCCGACGGGGGCCTCGGCCGGCCCTGTCGCATCTACGCGCCGGTGGGCACGCACGAAACGCTGCTCGCGTATCTCGTGCGGCGGCTGCTCGAGAACGGAGCGAACACCTCTTTCGTGCATCGCATCGCGGACGAATCGGTGCCGGTCGACGCGCTCGTCGAGAGTCCGTTGCAGGTCGTCGAGCGCAATGCCCTGGCCGAAGGCGCGCCGGGACTGCCGCATCCTGCGATCCCGCTGCCGCGCGCGTTGCACGGCGCGAGCCGGACGAATTCGCGCGGCATCGACCTGAGCGACGAGCGGCGCCTCGCGCAACTCGCCGAAGCGTTGGCCCGCTGCGGGCAGCGAAGGTATCTCGCGGCGCCGATCGTCGCCGGCAGATCGCGCGACACCGGCGGATCGTGCGACGCTCGCGTCGCGGCCGTCGCCGGTGCCGCGCGCGACGTCGGCGCTTCGCCCGGGGCGCGCGACGTGCGCAATCCCGCCGATACCCGCGACCTCGTCGGCCGCGTCGTCGATGCCAGCGCCCGCGACGTCGACGACGCGCTGCGCTTCGCGCAGCAGGCGGCGGGAAGCTGGGCGTCGAAGTCGTGCGGGCTGCGTGCGCAGGCGCTCGACGAAGCGGCCGCCCGCCTCGAGGGCGACGCTGCCGAGTGGATCGCGCTCGTCGTGCGCGAGGCCGGGCGCACGATCCCCGACGCGATCGCCGAGTTGCGCGAGACGGTCGATTTCCTGCGCTACTACGCAGCGCAATTGCGCGAGGTTCCGGCGCATGCGCTCGGCGCACCGCTCGGTCCCGTCGTCTGCATCAGCCCGTGGAACTTTCCGTTGTCGATCTTCGGCGGACAGGTCGCGGCGGCGCTCGCCGCGGGCAACGCGGTGCTCGCCAAGCCCGCCGAGCAGACGCCGCTGGTCGCCGCGCGATTCGTCCGCCTGCTGCACGAAGCGGGCGTCGACGCCGCAGCGCTGCAGCTGCTGCCCGGCGACGGCGAGACGGTGGGCGGCGCGCTCGTCGCGGATCCGCGCGTGCGCGGCGTGGTGTTCACCGGGTCGACGGCCGTGGCGCGCTCGATCGCGCGCGCACTGGCCGGCCGGCTCGACGAGCGCGGCGAGCCGATCGCGCTGATCGCCGAAACCGGCGGGATCAACGCGATGATCGTCGACTCGTCGGCGCTGCCCGAGCAGGCGGTCGTCGACATCGTCGCGTCGGCCTTCGACAGCGCCGGACAGCGCTGTTCCGCGTTGCGCGTGCTCTGCGTGCAGGACGACGCGGCCGACCGCGTGCTGGCGATGCTGCGCGGCGCGATGCGCGAGTTGCGCCTGGGCCGCCCGGATCGTCTCGACACCGACGTGGGACCGGTGATCGACCGTTCCGCGCGCGATGCGCTGCTCGGCTATCTCGACGAAATGCGCGCCGGCGTTCGCACCGCCGGGCCGGCAGGCAGCGAGGGACGCGCGCCGGCACGCGAGCGCCGGCACGGCTGGTTCGTGGCTCCGGCGCTCGTCGAGCTGCCGGACGTCGGCGCATTGCGCCGCGAGGTCTTCGGACCGGTGCTGCACGTCGTGCGCTACGCGCGCGCAGCACTGCCCCGCATCCTCGAAAGCATCGAAGGGATCGGCTACGGACTGACGCTCGGCGTGCAGACCCGCCTCGACGAAACGGTCGATCTCGTCGCCTCGCGAGCCCGCGTGGGCAACCAGTACGTGAATCGCAACATGATCGGCGCGGTGGTCGGCGTGCAGCCCTTCGGCGGGGAAGGACTGTCGGGCACCGGCCCGAAGGCGGGCGGGCCGTTGTACCTGCGCGGATTGATGCGCCTGCCGGTGGATGCGCGGCCGTTGCGGGCAGCGCTGCCGAAGCCGGGCGAGGCATCCGCGGGGCCCAACGCTTCCTTGCGCAGCGTTCCACGCGAGCGCCGGGAGGCGGCGCTCCGCGCGCTGGCCGAATTCGAGGCATGGCTTCGCACGTCGCGAGAGCCCGGCCTGCTTGCGCTGGCCGACGTCTGCGCGGCGCTGGCGCGCGACACGCCGCTGGAGTTGCCGCGTCTGCTCGGCGGACCTACCGGCGAGCGCAACACCTGGTGGCTGGCGCCGCGGCGAGCGGTGCTCGGCGTCGCGGCCGACGATGCGGATCGTCTGTTCCAGCTCGCTCACGCGCTCGCGGCCGGCAGCGGGATGCTGTGGCCCGACGACGATCCGGAAGCGGCCGTGCTGCGAGCGGCATTGCCGCCGGCGCTGCGTGCCCTCGTTCGGGTATCGAACGATATCGACCGCGGCGATTTCGACGCGGCGATCGTGCACGGCGGCGCGGACGAGATCCGCAACTGGAGCCGGCGCCTCGCACAGCGCGACGGCCCCCTCGTCGTGCCGATCGCCTGCGCCCGGGGCGATCGGCGCTACGGTTCGATCCCGCTCGAACGGCTGCTCGTCGAGCGATCGCTGTCGGTGAACACGGCGGCGGCGGGCGGCAACGCGAGCCTGATGACGATCGGCTGAGCGCGTCCGAAGGCTTCGCCTCGAAGCGATTGCCGTGCGAAGCGGAAGACGTGCTGCAAGACACGGCGATTACGCACGGGCAACGGTTTTCGCAGCAAGGAATGCTGCGTCATGCAGCACGGCAAAAAGCAACGTTGCCGCCGTCAGCCCCGGCGTTCGCGCCCGCGCGCCTCGCGAACGATCTGCATCAGCCGCTCGAAGCCCCGCGCATCGGAGAGCACGGCGAGCAACTCGCGGTCGCTCAGCATGGCGCGCGCGTCCTCCGTCGTGGTTGCCTCGTCGAGCCGCGCGATCGCCACGACCAGATCGACGTCGACGTCGCCGCGCCGGCGCGCGCGCGGCTCGATCATCGCGCGGTGCGCATCCGCGAAAGTCCCGCTGGACGACAGTCGCGCGATCGCATCGAGCACCAGTAACGAGCGTTCGATCCGTACCGCAAGCTCGTTCGCACGCGACAGGATCGGAGGCGGCGTGCGCTCCTCGGGTACGAGCAGCAGGCCCAGGCGTCGCAGCCCTCGGCCGAGATGCGCATTCGCGGTGAGGCCGGCGAGCGGAATCGCCAGCAGCAGTCCGGCGATGACCGGCGTCATCCACAGGAACAGCGCCCAGGACACCGCGTAGGCCGCCACCGCGAGCAACACCCCGACGGCCGTGTGCCCGGCGTACACCCGGGCGACCTGCGCCCACGGCAGCGCATCGTCGTCGCGCCGTTGCACGTTCCAGCCGACGTCGCGACCCGACAGCGTCGCGGCGACCGTGAGCGACTGATCGAGCATCATGACCGGCGCGATGAGCCCGGAGACGAGCATCTCGACCAGCACGCTTGCGAAGGCACGCACGCCGCCGCCGAAGCCGCGACGGTGTTCGCTGCGCACGAGCATGGCGAGCCATGCCAGCAGTTTCGGCAGGAAGAGCAGCGCCATCGTTCCCGCGAATACCCATGCGGCACGAACCGGATCCTGCGCCGGCCACTGCGGAAAGAGCGAAAGACCGCCCGGAAAATATTCGGGACGAACGAACTGCGCCTGCAGCGCGATCAGGATTCCGGCCAGCAGGAAGAGCAGCCACAGCGGCGCGGTCAGATAGGCGCCGATGCCGGTGAGCAGGTGCAGCCGGCTCACCGGGTGAAGCCCTCGCGCCGGCAGCACGCCCAGGTGCTGCAGGTTTCCCTGCGCCCAGCGCCGGTCGCGGACGGAGAAATCGCTGAGCGCCGGCGGCGATTCCTCGTAGCTGCCGTCCAGGCCGGGGGCGATCCGCACCGCCCAGCCGCCGCGGCGCAGCAGCGCCGCTTCGACGAAGTCGTGGCTCAGGATCTCGCCGCCGACCGGCTTGCGGCCCTCGAGCACCGGCAGCCCGGCGTGTGCGGCGAACGCGCGCGTTCGCAGGATCGCGTTGTGGCCCCAGTAATTGCTCTCCGAGCCGTGCCACCACGCGAGTCCGCGGCCGAGCATCGGCCCGTAGAGCCGATTGGCGAACTGCTGCAGGCGCGCGAAGAGCGTCGAAGCGTTGACGATGACCGGCAGCGTCTGGATCAGGCCGACTCGCGGACTGCGCTCCATCGCGCCGGCCAGCCGCACGAGCGTATCGCCACGCATCAGGCTGTCGGCGTCGAGCACGACCATGAAGTCGTAGCGTGCGCCGAAGCGCCTCACCCAGTCCGCGATGTTGCCCGCCTTGCGACCCTCGTTGTGCCGCCGATGTCGATAGAAGATCCTTTCGTGGCCCGCGGTGTTCGCACGAACCTTCAGGAAGGCGGCTTCCTCGGCCATCCAGATGTCGGGCTTCGTCGTGTCGCTCAGCACGAAGAAATCGAAGTGCGGCAGCGCCTGCGCTTGCGCCAGCGACTCGTGGAGTGCCTGCAGGCGCGCCATCACGGCGGCCGCGCTTTCGTTGTAGACCGGGAACAGCAGCGCGGTGCGCGACGACAGCGCGGGAAGCGGGCCCGTCGCTTCGATCGCGAGCGCAGGGCTTCGCGGGCGCAGCGACAGCACGAAGCCGACGACGTTGGTGACGAACGAGAACGCCACCCACGCGAACAGGACGACGAACAGGACGAGCACCACCTGCTCGAGCAGCGTGAGGCCCGCCACCTGCAGCACGAGATACATCTCGTGCCCGGCGAATGCCGTCAAGGCGGCGCTGGCCGCGAGCAGCGCGAAGCGTCGCAGACGGATCGAGTGCGGACCGTCGCCCGGCTCCTCGCGCGTGCCGCCGGCGAGCGATTGCACCGGCATCTCGAGCGGGGCGTCCGGTGGAAGTGGCGGCGCCCACCGAAGCGTTTCGCCGCGCGGGCCCGCATCCGCAGTACCGGGCCGCCGCCGTTCGCGGCTCAGGGCGGCGTCCATCGGAAGATCCACGTTTCGGACAGCGCCTCCTGTCCCTGCACGAACCTCGCGCGCAGGTCGACGGCCGTTGCCTTCTCCGGGTCGAGGAAGAAACTCAGCCGCCAGCCGCCGGTGTGCGGATTCGGCTGCGTCACCACGTGCAGGATCTTGCCCGCGCTCGCGCCGACGTCGCCGCGCACTTCGGCGTCGGGCGGCAGTTTCTTCAGCGCCTCTCCCACCGCTTCGAGCACGAACAATCGACGATCGTCGTGGCCGGCGCCCTGCCGGGTGCGCGCGAAGGTCGCACGGCCGTCGACGTTCGGATCCTGGCTGGTCCAGTGCAGGCGGTACGTGTAGATGTACTCGCGCTTCGCCTGGAACGGCTCCTTCGGGCGCCAGAACACGACGATGTTGTCGTTGTATTCGTTGCGCGCGGGGATCTCGTACAACTGCACTTCGCCTTCGCCCCAGTCGCCGATCGGCTCGACCCAGGCGTTCGGCCGCTGCTCGTAGCGCGCTTCGAGGTCCTGGAAGACGCGAAAGTCGCGATTGCGCTGCACCAGTCCGAAGCCGCGCACGTTCGCGTCGGCGAAGCCGCTGACCTGCAGGTCGCGCGGGTTCGACAGCGGACGCCACAACCGCTCGCCGCTTCCCGTGTGGATCGCCAGTCCGCTCGAATCGTGAACGGCAGGGCGGAAGTCGTCGATGCCGACGCGGTCCTGCGCATCGAAGAAGAACATGCTGGTGAGGGTGCCGAGCCCGGCCTGGTCGATCTTCGCGCGCGGATAGAGCGCGACCTCGATGTCCATCACCGTCTCGTCGCCCGGACGTATGGTGAAGCGATAGGCGGCGGCGGTGCTCGCGCTGTCGAGCAGCGCGTAGACGACGATCGATCGCGCCTGCGCGGAGGGGCGCTCGATCCAGAACGAGCGGAACGCCGGGAACTCCTCGCCTTTCGAGTTGCCGGTGCCGATCGACAGGCCGCGCGCGGACAGCCCGAACACCTGCCCCTTCGCCACCGCGCGGAAATAGCTCGCGCCGAGGAAGACGGCGACTTCGTCGTAGTAGTCGGGGCGATTGATCTTCGCGTGCAGCCGGAAGCCGGCGTAGCCGAGATCCGCATCCGGTTTCGGCGGCGGCGTTTCGCCGAAGCTGAACTGGCTCGGCGAGTAGCGCACCGGCCGCGCCCGGCCCTGGTCGACCTCGTGGATCGCGACCCGATCGGTAAAAATGAAACCACGGTGGAAGAACTGGACCTGGAAGGGCAGGTCCGTATCGCGCCACAGCGCGTTCTCCGGGCGGAACCGGATCGCGCGATACGCGTCGTAGCTGAGCTTCTTCAGCTCGTCGGGCAGCGGATCGTTCGGCGCCTTGTATGGCGACTGCGCCAGCTGCCGTGCGAGCTGGCGGACGGTGGAGCCGTCGAAGGGCGTGCCTTCGTCGGCCTCCGGCCGCTTCTCGGCCGCCCACGCGCCTGCCCACCCGCCCGGCAGGGCCCATGCCGCCAGGCCGACGGAGCCGACCAGGAATTCCCGCCGCCGCAATCGCTCCTCCCTTCGTCGGGCGTCTTCACGGCTAGCTCCCAGGCATTTGGCGTGCCGGGGTGGGGAAGAGCGGCATAAGCGCACCGCTGCAGGTTCTTCTCGTCGCCTGCAGGCCGGAACGCGCGAGCATTGGGCCATCCGAGCCCGAGGGGAGAGAACGATGCCGATCCACGACGTCCGGCTGGTCCGCAGGGAGCCGATCGCGCGCGAGACGATGGCCTTCTATTTCGAGAAGCCGAAGGGCTTCGACTACCGCGCCGGCCAGTTCGGCGACATCACGCTGATCGACCCGCCCGAGACCGACGACGAGGGCAACGTGCGCGGCTTCTCGTTCATCACGGCCCCGTTCGAGAGCGAGATCGGCTTCGCCACGCGGCTGCGCGATACGGCGTTCAAGCGCGTGTTGCGCAACCTCGCACCCGGCAGCGAGGTGAAGCTCGACGCACCCTACGGGGACTTCACGCTGCCGCGCAAGGAGAGCCGGCCGGCCGTGTTCCTCATCGGCGGCATCGGCGCGACGCCGGTGCGCAGCATCGTCGCGCAGGCCACGCACGACCGCACCGGGCACCGCGTGCTGCTGCTGCACGCGAACCGCTCGATCGACGACGCGCCGTTCCAGGCCGATTTCCTGCGCTTCGCCGAGCAGAATCCGAATTTCCGCTTCGTGCCGGTGGTCACCGACGCGGTGCCGCCTTCGTGGAAAGGCGAGAGCGGTCGCATCGCCGCGGCGACGATCCGGCGCTGGGTGCCGCAACTCGCCGAGCCGACCTGGTATCTGTCGGGCCCCGAGGGGATGGTCAAGGCGATGCGCCGGCTGCTCGTCGAGATGGAGATCGACGAGGACGACATCCGCACGGAGGAGTTCGCGGGGTATTGAGGCTCAGGGGCTCCTTCAGGCGCCCCTGAGACCCAGCCACAGGCCGAGCGGCACGAACACGACCGCGGCGAGATTGCCGAGGAGGACGATCGCGGCCACCTTGTCCGGCTCCTGGTCGAACTGCTCCGCAACGAGGAAGGTGAGCACGGCCGGCGGAAGCGCGGCGAAGAGATACACCTGCGCCCGCTGCTCCGGGGTGAACGTGAACCAGGTCTCGAGCAGCGCCGCCACCGCGATCCCGGTCAGCGGGCAGGCCGCCGCACCGACCAGGCCGATGCGCCAGCTCGCGAAGCTCACGTCGATCATCCGGACGCCGAGCGCGAAGAGCATCAGCGGGATGCAGGCTTCGCCGAGCATCTGCAGGGCCTTGAACAGGCTCTCGGGCAGCGCGACCTGCGCCGCGGCCAGCAGCAGCCCGGCGATCATCGCGATCATCATCGGGCTGGTGAGGAACTTCCACGAAGTGCCGCTGCCGCCTCGACGGCCCTCGACGATCTTGATGCCGAGCGAGAAGTAGACGAGGCTGCCGGCCATGAAGAGCGCCACCGCCGCCGACAGTCCGGCCGACCCGAACGCCAGCGCGGCGAGCGGAAGACCCATGTTGCCGCAGTTGTTGTACATCATCGGCGGCACGAAGCTGCGCAGGTCGTAGCCGAGCAGGCGCGCGAGCGGCCAGGCGAGCAGGCCCGAGCCCAGCGAGATCAGGATGCCGGCCCCGATCAGCTCGAGGTTGGTGGCCAGCTCGAAGTCTTTCGAAGCGAAGGCGGTGAGCACCAGCAGCGGGCACAGGATGTCCATGCTGATCCGGTTCACCGCGGCCATCTCGTCCCGGACGCCCTCGCCGCGCCAGCGCGCATAGCCATAGCCGATGGCGATCGTGATGAACACGGGAAGGATGATCGTGAGGATGCGTTGGACGAGCATGGAAGACTGCGCGACGAACCGAAGGGCTCGTCGCGGCGATCGATTCTGCCCCAGCCGGCGACGCAC
>QEVN01000057.1 GCA_003576795.1 Burkholderiales bacterium | reverse complement strand
CGCCGCGAGCGCGCGCGAAGGGCTGTCCGCGCGCACGATCGCGCGCCGCCTGTCGGCGTGGCGCGGCTTCTTCGACTGGCTCGCGTCGGAAGCGCTCGCGCGCGCGAATCCGGCGCGCGGACTGCGCGCGCCGCGCGCGCCCCGGCGCCTGCCCAAGGCGCTCGCGCCCGACCTGGCGGTACGGCTGGTGCAGGCGCCGGCGCCGGCCGAGGGCGATGACGACGACGCCTTCTCGACCGCGCGCGACGACGCGATCGCCGAGCTCTTCTATTCGTCGGGACTGCGCCTGTCCGAACTGGTCTGGCTCGACGTGCGCCATTTCCCCGGACCGCCGGCGTCGATCGGCTGGATCGACCTCGACGAGGCCGAGGCGACCGTGCTGGGCAAGGGCAGGCGCCGGCGCACGGTGCCGGTGGGCAGCGCCGCGCGCGCGGCGCTCGGACGCTGGCTCGCGCTTCGCGCCGACTGGCGCGCGCTGCACCCCGGCAGCGACGAGCGCGCGCTGTTCCTCGGCGCGCGCGGCGCGCGCATCTCCCCGCGCACGGTGCAGCTGCGGCTGAAACGACGCGCGCTGCTGCGCGGCATTCCGGCGAACGTGCATCCGCACGTGTTGCGCCATTCCTTCGCCAGCCATCTGCTGCAGTCGAGCGGCGACCTGCGCGCGGTGCAGGAGCTGCTCGGGCACGCGAGCATCTCCACGACGCAGATCTATACGTCGCTCGACTTCCAGCGGCTCGCCGCCGTCTACGACGCCGCCCATCCGCGCGCGCGCCGCCGCAGCTAGCGTGAACAGCCCCTGATTCCGCCGCCCGGCGCCGATTCCCGCTCTCCTGGAGGGTATCGGTTGCCCTTGCGGGATCGGCTGTACACTTCGCCCTCCCCGGTGCGCGGCGCCCATTCTTCCTGCCGCGAACCGGTAGACGAAGGAGTGGTGTCGCGATGGCGAACAGGCAGGTCCCGGTGACCATCCTCACGGGGTTTCTCGGCAGCGGGAAGACCACGCTGCTGAACCGGATCCTGAAGGAGCAGCACGGCCACCGGATCGCGGTCATCGAGAACGAGTTCGGCGAAGAGGGCGTCGACAACGACCTGCTGCTGCAGGAGCGCGACGAGCAGATCGTCGAGATGAACAACGGCTGCATCTGCTGCACGGTGCGCGGCGACCTCGTGCGCATCCTCGGCGACCTGCGCCGCCGGCGCGACGCCGGCGAACTGGCCTTCGAACGCGTGGTCATCGAGACCACCGGAATGGCCGACCCCGGCCCGGTGGCGCAGACCTTCTTCGTCGAAGACGACGTCGCCGACCATTACCTGCTCGACGCCGTCATCACGGTGGTCGATGCGCATCACGGCGAGCGCCAGCTCGACGAGCACCGCGAAGCGCAGGAGCAGGTCGGCTTCGCCGATCGCATCCTGCTGTCGAAGGTCGACCTCGTCGACGAGGCGACGCGCGAGCGGCTCACGGCACGGCTGCGGCGCATGAATCCGCGGGCTCCGGTGCGTCCGGTGCATTTCGGCGATGCGCCGATCGACCAGATCCTCGACATCCGCGGCTTCAATCTCAACGCCGTGCTCGAGGTCGATCCCGCGTTCCTCGAGAACGACGACCACTCGCACGACGACGCGGTATCGTCCTTCGTCTTCCGCTCGTCGAAGGCCTTCGATCCGGTGAAGCTCGAGGACTTCCTCTCCGGCGTCATCCAGGTTTACGGTCCCGACCTCTTGCGGTATAAAGGCGTCCTTTTCATGAAGGGCTCGGACCGCCAGACGGTATTCCAGGGCGTGCACATGATGATGGGCGCCGACGCGGGGCGGCGCTGGCAGCCGGGCGAGAAGCGCGGCAGCCGGATGGTTTTCATCGGGCGGAACCTGCCGCAGGACACCATCGTGAAAGGCCTCGAGCAATGTCTGGCATGATCCCCCGCGGCTCCGTTCCCGGAGCCGGCTCTTTCGGCTCGCAGCACCGCGCGGGAGCGCGTCGCGGGCACGTGCCGGGTTTCCGCATCCCGGTTTCCTGAAGCAACCAAGGCGCTCCGCGTGGCGCAGGCAGAGACATCATGGCAGCGACGAAGGAAAAGAGAATTCCCACCGAGGCAGAACTGCTGAGGATGCCCGAGTCCGACTACATGAACGACGCGCAGCTGGCCTTCTTTCGCGACCGGCTGCAGCAGATCGAGCGCGACATCCTGGCCAATGCGGACGAAACCACCGAGAACCTGCGCGAGACGGTGGTCGTGCCCGATCCCGCCGACCGCGCGACGATCGAGGAAGAGCACGCGCTCGAACTGCGCACGCGCGATCGCGAGCGCAAGCTGCTGAAGAAGGTGCAGCAGGCGCTGGCGCGCATCGACAGCGGCGATTACGGCTACTGCGAGGAAACCGGGGAGCCGATCGGCATCCCGCGCCTGCTCGCCCGTCCCACCGCCACGTTGTCGCTCGAAGCCCAGGAGCGCCGCGAGCTGCGCCAGAAGCTGTACGGCGACTGATCGCCGGACGGGCCGCACGGCAACGGGCCGCCGGCCGGTTCGAACGGCCATCGCCGCCGGCCGACCGCAGGCCTTCTGCCCCCGACGCGCGGCCGCCGCCGCGCGTTTGCGGCGCAAACCCCGGTGCTATGCTGGATCGGCATCCCCGCGCTCGAAGCTCGTCTTCGAGGCCGGGTTTTCCGCTCCCGCATCGGAAGGCGCCGTGGTCTTTTCCCTGTTCAGCCGAAAAGACAAGCTCGACCCCAGGAAGGACCCGCTCGCTCCGCGCGGCGCCGTCGCGGCGCCGACGCTCGCCGCACAGCGCGAGGCGGCGCGCCGTACCAAGGAGAAGATCGACCAGATCGAATCGGAGATGATCGCCGCCGAGGCGGTCGCTCGCGCCGGTCAGTCGTCGCTGCCGACGAAGCCGGCCGTGGGCGGGGCGCTCGAACCGAAGGCGAGCGCCCCGGTGGAAGGCGGCACCTCGCTGGTGCTCGGCGATGCCGCCGATGCGATGGCGATCGACGTCACCGGTCCGGCCCTGCCGCCGATCCTCGAAGAGGCGGCGATCCTGTACTCGAACGGACAGACGCAGCCTGCCGCGATGGTCCTGCGCCAGTCGCTGGACGACCCCGAACTGGGCGGATTCCGCATGCTCGCCTGGCTGATGCTGCTCGACCTGCATCAGTGCGTCGGCGATCGCGCCGGCTTCGACGCTCTCGCGTTGCAGTATGCGGCGCGCTTCGAATCGTCCCCGCCCGGGTGGAGCGACGCGCTGTCCGCCGCGCACGCGCCCGCCGGCGCGGCGCCCAGGGCAACGCCCGCGCCTTCGTCCCGCTCGCTGTCGTTGTCGGGCCCGATCGATGCGTCGATCGCCGAGCGCGCACGCGGCTTCGCCGAGCACGTCGACGGCGATGCGGTGCTCGACTGCTCGCAGGCAGCATCGCTGGACGCGGACGGCGCGCAGGCGCTGCTGGCGCTGCTCGCGCGCGTCGAGCGCGCCCGCGTCGGGCTGACCATCCATGGCGCCGAGCGCCTGCTCGCGCTGGCGCGTTCGTCGATAGCGCCCGGTCGGCGCGACGCCTCGGACGCGTGCTGGATGCTCGCCCTGCAGTCGCTGCGCCTGCTGGGACGGCAGCAGGACTTCGACGATCTCGGCATCGAATATTGCGTCACCTACGAGGTGTCGCCCCCTTCGTGGGAGCCGCCCGCGGCTTCGTTTCGCGTGCCCGGCCCGCAGGAGTCGGCTGCCGGGCAGGCGCCGGCGTCCCCCGCGCCCGGCGCTTCCGGACAGCTGGCGCCGGCTCCGGCGCCCGCGCGCCTGCCTTCCGCGCCCAACGGCGCCTTCGTACTGCAGGGCGACGTGCTCGGACGGATGCAGGACGAACTGCAGGCGCTGCGCGGCTTCGCTTCCGGACGCGGCGACGTCGTCGTCGATTGCCGCTCGCTGCGCCGCATGGAATTCGTCGCCGCCGGCGACCTGCTCAACGAGGTGGCCACGATGCGCTCGGCCGGCCGGCAGGTGCTCTTCGTCGAGCCGAACTACCTCGTCTATGCGCTGATGCTCGTCATGGGCATCCACGACCTGGCCGAGATCCGGCGCAGGAAGGTCTAGCCCTCCGGCCGCGGTTCGCGCGGTTCGCGCGGTTCGCCGCCGCGACCCCGCCGCGGACGCGGCCCTACACTCTCGGGTCTTGTGGCGGCCGGAATCGGCCTCATATCGACTCGCATGGAACAGTTCCACGGTACTACGATCGTCTCGGTGCGACGCGGCTCGCAGGTCGCGCTGGGCGGCGACGGACAGGTCACCCTCGGTTCGGTCATCGTCAAGGCGGGCGCACGCAAGGTGCGCCGGCTGCACGACGGCCGCGTGCTGGCCGGCTTCGCCGGCGGCACGGCCGACGCCTTCACGCTGTTCGAACGCTTCGAGGCCAAGCTCGAGAAGCATTCGGGCCACCTCGTGCGCGCGGCGGTCGAGCTGGCGAAGGACTGGCGCACCGACCGCATGCTGCGCAGGCTCGAAGCGATGCTGGCGGTGGCCGACCGCGATGCCTCGCTGATCCTCACCGGCAACGGCGACGTGCTCGAGCCCGAACGCGGCCTGGTCGCGATCGGCAGCGGCGGCCCGTACGCGCAGTCGGCCGCGCTCGCGCTGCTCGAGAACACCGAGCTGGACGCCGAGACGGTGGTGCGCAAGTCGCTCGCCATCGCCGCGGAGCTTTGCATCTACACCAACCAGCAGCACACCGTCGAGACGCTCGGCTGATCCGGCCGTGCGTTTCGCTCCATACACGATGACCCAGATGACCCCGTCGGAGATCGTCTCCGAGCTCGACAAGCACATCGTCGGCCAGGATGCGGCCAAGCGCGCGGTGGCGATCGCGCTGCGCAATCGCTGGCGGCGCCAGCAGGTGGCCGAACCGCTGCGCCAGGAGATCACGCCGAAGAACATCCTGATGATCGGCCCGACCGGCGTGGGCAAGACCGAGATCGCGCGGCGCCTGGCGCGCCTGGCCAACGCGCCCTTCATCAAGGTCGAGGCGACGAAGTTCACCGAGGTGGGCTACGTCGGACGCGACGTCGACACGATCATCCGCGACCTCGCCGAGATCGCCGTCAAGCAGACGCGCGAGCAGGAAACGGCGAAGTTCCGCCAGCGTGCCCTCGATGCGGCGGAAGACCGCGTGCTCGACGCGCTGCTGCCGCCGCCGCGCACCGTGGGCTTCACCAGCGACTCGGGCGAGCCGGCCGACTCGGCCACGCGACAGAAGTTCCGCAAGAAGCTGCGCGAGGGCGAACTCGACGACAAGGAGATCGAGATCGAGCTCTCCACGCCGATGCCGGCGATGGAACTGATGGGGCCGGCCGGCATGGAGGAGATGACGCAGCAGCTGCAGTCGCTGTTCTCGAACCTGCCGGGTCGTCGCAAGCCGCGCAAGCTGCGCATCCGCGACGCGATGAAGCTGCTCGCCGACGAGGAAGCGGCCAAGCTCGTCGACGACGACGCGATCAAGGCGCAGGCGATCGCCAACGTCGAGCAGAACGGCATCGTCTTCATCGACGAGATCGACAAGGTCGCTTCGCGCGGCGAGATGCACGGCGCCGACGTCTCGCGCCAGGGCGTGCAGCGCGACCTGCTGCCGCTGGTCGAGGGAACGGCGGTGAACACGCGCTACGGCGTCGTGCGCACCGACCACATCCTGTTCATCGCCTCGGGCGCCTTCCACCTGTCGCGCCCGTCCGACCTCGTTCCCGAGCTGCAGGGACGACTGCCGATCCGCGTCGAGCTGGCTTCGCTGTCGGCCGACGACTTCGTTCGCATCCTGGTCGACACCGACGCGAGCCTCACCAAGCAGTACGAGGCGCTGCTCGCCACCGAAGGCGTGCAGCTTCGCTTCGAGAGCGACGGCGTGCGCCGGCTGGCCGAGATCGCCTCGTCGGTGAACGAGAAGACCGAGAACATCGGCGCGCGCCGGCTCTCCACGGTGATGGAGAAGCTGCTCGAGGAGATCTCCTTCGAGGCGACGCGCCGCGGCGGCGAGACGGTCGTCGTCGACGCCGCCTTCGTCGACGGCAGGCTCGGTACGCTGGCGAAGAGCGAGGACCTGGCGCGCTACATCCTGTAGGCGCGAGCGGCGTCGCCTTCCGCGGAACGAAACGCGCACGCGGCAACCCGCGCGAAGCGGGTCGCCTGCGAGGGGCCGGCTCAGGGGTTCAGTCGAACCATCGAGTAGTACATCGAGAACGAACGCCCGGTGGCGTCGGTCGAGTTGAGCGAGACGCCGTTCATGTACGTGTTTTCCGCGTAGGCGCCGTTCACCGTCGGATGGCATTGCGCATCGCCGGCCGGGCAGAGGATCTGCGCGGCGCGTTCCGTCGAGCCGGTACGCACGCCGTCGTCGAACGGAGTCGAGGTGCCGGCGAGCAGCCCGTAGAGCGTGGCCGAAGTCGGCGGCAGCGCGCGATCGGGCACGGTCCAGGTGAAAGGCTCCAGCGGCGCGCTGCTCGGCAGCAGCGCCTGACCTTCGGGCGGCGTGCCGATCGGGTTCGAGGCGGCGCGCAGCCGCGCGAGCGTCGCCTCGTCGAGCGCCATCAGTCCCTGGTAGCGAAGTTCGCGGATCGACAGCGGGCGCGTGCGCGTGCGGACCGCCTGCGTCGCCGCCAGCGTGTCCGGATCCGACGCGAGGTAGTACCGGAAGGTCCAGACGCTCTGCGCACGCATCGATTCGATCGACGCATCGTCGGGGAAATTCGCGGGATTCGCGAAGTACAGGCGCGCCGTCTCCTTCGCGCGCGGCGGGGGGTTCGCCGGTGTCGCGGCGTCCACGTACTCGCTGCGAAGCCGCAGTTCGCCGGTGTTGCTCAGGCCGTTTACCGCGTCGGTGGAGCCGGTGGGATTGGGCAGGTAGTTGTACTGCAGCACCAGTTGCGAGCGGCCCGGTCTCGGTCGCAGCGTCAGCACGTTTCCGCGCGGCGTCGTGACTTCGACGCGATCGAAGATCGAGGCGCCGCCCTGCGTCACGTTGCCCACGTTCAGGTTGTAACCGGTGCTGTAGTAGCTGAACGGCTCCTGGTCCAGCGTGATCTGCCGTCGCAGCTGCTGCGACGGCACGACTTCGGCCGGGTAGTCGTAGCCGTTGCCGACGAGCTTGAGCTTTCCGTCCTCGAGCCGGACCATGACCGTGCCGAAGGTCTCGTCGCCGTCGGCATTGCGGTTGCGGTAACTGACCGCGATCCGGCCGTCGCTGGGGCGCGTGTACTCGTAGTTGCCCTGGGAGAACACGGTACCGGTGCCCCCGTCGAAGAACATGCCGCGGAACGGCTTGTTCTGCCCGCCGCCCACGCTTGCGCCGCCGTTCTTGAAGCTCGCCGGGTCGTTGCCCGCGAAGAGGTTGCGGCATTGCGGCGCCACGATGTTCGCCCCGGTGGCGGCCATGGTGCTCAGGTCCACGCGAACATGGGTGGGCAGCGCGTAGCAGTCATTCAGTCCCCGCAGCAGTTCGGCGATCAGCGCCGAAGTGCCGGAGGCGACCAGTGTTTCGGAGGCGATCGCCGCGCCGCCGATCGATGCCGCCGTGATGTCGTTGGCCGCGAGAATCGAGGCGACGTTGCTCTGGGCGCTGCTGAACTGGATGACCGGCGCCGGGGCGGTATCGTCGGCACCCGCTTGCCGGATTCCGATCTCGATGTTCGAGCTGGCGGCGTCGGCCGGAATGATCTCGACGCGGATCGAATCGAGCAGGCGGTCGTAGCCGGTGCCGTCGGCGGCGAAGTCGCTCGCGATCGGATCGACTCCGGCGGTGCCGGTCGCCGCAAGCACGGGCGCGAGGATCTGCCGGATCTCCGCAACGGCGGCGCCGACCTGCGCGGCACTCAGTTGCGCCCGCCCCGCCGCGAGGTCCTGGGCGAGCGTGAGCGGATCGCCGTTCGACGACAGGCGCGAGGCGATCAGGTGCGTGACCGGCGTCACGTTGGCCACCGAGCCGGTCGATTCGAGCACGCTCACCAGCGACTGCGTCTCGCCCGGCGCGCCGGTGCGCGAGGCGATCAACACGAAGGGCGGCTGCGCGCCGGTCGCGAGCGTCACCGTGTAGCGGCCGTCGGCGCCGACCGGATCGCTGGTGCCGACGAGCGCGCCGGTGCGGTCGAGGACGGTGACCACCGCATCGGTGAAGGGAGCGCCGGACGCCGCCGTCCCCGACAGCGTGCGTACGACCGGCACAACGGGCGCTTCGGGCTCGGTCGCCGGGTCGTCGTCGGCGTTGCCGCCGCCGCCGCCACAACCGTAGATCGCGAGCACTGCCGCGCCGGACAGGACGCGCAGCAGCGTTTTCATTTCGAAGTGCATGGATCCTCGCATCGATGAGAGAAGGCCGCGCCGATCCGACCGGATACGCGCGCCGCGATACGCTAAAGTGGAGGCCGCGAGAATCGAATGGTGCAAATGCACCATGTGCGCGCGTGCAACACACGACGCAACACGGCATCCCACGCACACGCAACGCGCGCGAAACGAATGACGACGCCGAACCTGAGCGAGTTCAGCAACCTGGTGCTATGCCTGTATCGGGCGGCCGGCGAGCAACCGCTGAATGCGTTCCAGGACGAGGCGCTGTCGATCATCAAGCGGATGCTGCCCTTCGACCTGTCGATGTGGGGTACCGCGACGAACACGCCCGCCGGAATCGACATCCACAGCATCCACCTGCACAACGAGCCGCAGGAGATGCTCGAGTTCTACGAAGAGGTCAAGCACCAGGATTGCGCCGCGGCCGCCTGCACGAACAGGTCGCGCGCGACGCTCTCGTTCTACGCGCCGACCCTGTTCGCCGGGCGCGGCGCCAGCGGAATGCGCGCGCTGTGCGAACGCTTCGAGCACGCGAACATGCTGATCAGCTCGGAGATCGACTCGGCAACGCAGTTCGTCCAGTGGATCTCGCTGTATCGCTCCGACCGCGACGCGATCTGCGACGAGCGCGACCGCCGGCTGCTCGAGCTGCTCGCCCCGCACGTGATGCAGTCGTTGTCGCTGAACCGGCTATCGCATCTGGACACGCTGCGGGCGAACCCGCGATTCGCCAGGTTCGCCTTCGCGGTCGCCGACGTGCGCGGCGTGATCTATCACGCCGATCAGGTCTTCGCGGAGCTGCTGCGCGTCGAGTTCGGCAATCCGCATCGCCGACGGCTGCCCGATCGGCTCGTTGCGCATTTCGCCGACAAGCGGCCTTTCGTCGGCAACGAGATCGTCGTGCGTGCTTCTCATCCCGAGCAGGGTCTGCTGTTCGTGAAGGCCCGCCCGCGGTTGCCGATCGATCGGCTCACCGAGCGCGAACGCGAGATCGCCCGGCTGCTCGCGCAGGGCGCCACGCACAAGCAGGTCGCGCGCTCGCTGAACCGCTCGCCGGCCACCGTGCGCAACCGCACCCAGGTGATCTACGAGAAGCTCGGCATCCACGGCGTCGCGGAACTCGCCGCGCACGTGCAGGCCGACGACTGATTCTTCAGGCGGCCTGCTCGAGCAGCAGCAGCCCCGCCGCCGTGTTCGAGATCGGGATGTGGTAGTTGCGGTGCACCTCGCGCACCGTCCCGTGCATCGTCGCGCGCGAGACGAGCCACATCAGCAGCTCGATGCCCTGGGTGCCGGTCAGCTCGACGAGATCGCGGTTCGAATAGCGCGTGGCCATCTGCGGGTCGGCGGTGAGGCTGTCCAGGAACTTCAGGTCGAAGTCCTTGTTGATGAAGCCCGCCCGCTCGCCGTCGAGCTGGTGCGACAGCCCGCCCGTGCCGACGACGAGGACGCGCCGGTCGGCGTCCCAGGACTCGATCGCGCGGCCGATCGATTCGCCGAGCTTCCAGCAGCGCGCGGCCGACGGCAGCGGCGCCTGCACCGTGTTGACGATGACCGGCACGATGCGCACCGGCCAGTTCTGGTCGGGCCACAGCAGCGCCATCGGCAGCGCGATGCCGTGGTCGACGAACATCTCCTGGCAGCTGACGACGTCGAATTCGTCGGCGATCAGCGACTCGATCAGGTGCCAGGACAGGTCGAGGTCGCCGGGAAAATACGGCAGCGCCGGAATGCCCCAGCCCTCGTCGGCCGTGCGGTACTCGGGTGCCGCGCCGACCGCGAAGGTGGGCATCTTGTCGAGGAAGAAGTTCAGCCCGTGGTCGTTCGAGACGACGACCACGGTGTCGGGACGCGCCGCGGCGAGCCAGTCGCGCACCGGCGGATAGCCGGCGAAGAACGGCTTCCAGTAGGGTTCGTCGTGCAGCCGCTGCGAGATCGCGCGTCCGATCGCCGGAACGTGCGAGGTCATGACCGAGCCGAGCAGTTTCGCCATGTCCGTTACCTCCCCGCGGCCACGAGCCTGGCCTTGAACGCTTCCTTGGTCATTCCGGTCTGCTGCGCGCCGATGTCCTGCACATCGAGGCCGAAGATGCCGGCGAATTTCGCGAGGTAGTAGACGTTGCCGCCCGCCGCGATCATCGCGAGCACGTCGCGCCTGCGGATCGCCTCGCGCTGCGCTTCGTTCAACCCGTAGCGCCTGCAATACGCGTCCTCGTCGCGCAGGAAGGCTTCGCGGTTGGCCGCGTCGTTGAACGAGTAGCACATCTTGTTCAGCGCGTAGCCCTTGCGCGCCTGCGTGCCGTCGAAGATCGTCGTGCCCGGGATCGGGCGCTCCTTGCCTGGCATCTCGTGCCTCCGTCGGTGGCGACGGGATACAGGCTGCATCGGCCGGGCAGGGCAGCGCCTTGCTGCGGATCAAGGCAATCGCTCGCGGCGGGGCGATAGCGAGCGTCAGGCACGAGGCGGGCCTCGTCAGGCGTGAGGCGGGCCGATCGGCACCGATCGGCAGGGGGCTATTCGAAGTCCTCGGTGTCGATGTCCGCCTGCCGCTCGGGCGCGTAGCGCGGCCCGGAGACGGTGCGCCGGTCGATCGTCGCGCCGACGCGGGCGACGAGATCGGCGGGCAGCGCGACGTCGGCCGCGCCGAGGTTCTCGTGCAGGTGCGCGAGGCTCGTCGTTCCCGGAATCGGCACGATCGCTTCGTCCTGCGCGAGCAGCCAGGCGAGCGCGAGCTGCGCCATCGTGCAGCCGGCCTCGTCGGCGAGCCGGCGGTAGGGCACGAGCAGGCGCAGGTTCGCTTCCCAGTGCGGCGGCCCGAAGCGCGGCATCTCGCGGCGGATGTCGGGCGGCGGCAGCGTCGACGGATCGCGCAGCGCGCCGGTGAGGAAGCCGCGCGCCAGCGGGCTGAAGGCGACGAGCGAGGTGCCCCGCTCGCGGCACGCAGCGAGCAGCGCGATCTCGACGTTGCGCGTCCACAGCGAGTATTCGTTCTGCACGGCGGCGATCGGGTGCACCGCGTGCGCGCGCCGCAGGGTGGCGGCGGAGACCTCCGAGAGCCCGATCTCGCGCACCTTTCCGGCATGCACCAGTTCGGCCATCGCGCCGACGCTGTCCTCGATCGGGACCTTCGCGTCGAGCCGGTGCAGGTAGTAGAGGTCGATGACGTCGGTGCCGAGCCGCGCGAGGCTTTCGTCGCAGTTCTGCCGGATCGTCTGCGGGCGTGCGTCGATCGTGCGCCTGCCGTCGACGATGCCCATGCCGCCCTTCGACGCGAGCACGAAGCGCGAGCGCTCGGCGCCGAGCGTGCGGCCGACCAGCGCCTCGTTCGCGCCGTTGCCGTAGAGCATCGCCGTGTCGAAGAGCGTGACGCCCGCGTCGAGCGCCGCGCGCAGCAGCGCCGCCGCCGTCTCCGGAGAGGGGCGCGGCGCGTAGGCGTGGCTCAGGCTCATGCAGCCGAGCCCGATCGCCGAGACCTCGAGCGAGCCGATGCGGCGCGTATGCATGCGATGGCTTCCCGGCCTGCGGTCGGTGGGTCCGTCTGCCTGTCGGTCGCCGGTCAGGGCGTCTGCGCGAGCTGGCGCTCGAGCTGCGCGAGCGTGCGATAGCACGGCAGCACCTGCGCGACGCTGGCGTTCGGCTCGCGCCCTTCGCGGATCGCGGCGAAGAACTCGCGGTCCTGCAGCTCGATGCCGTTCATCGACACGTCGACCTGCGAGACGTCGATGCGGTTCTCCTTGCCGTCGTACAGGTCGTCGTAGCGCGCGACGAAGGTGCCGTTGTCGCAGATGTAGCGGAAGAAGGTGCCCAGAGGCCCGTCGTTGTTGAACGACAGGCTCAGCGTGCAGATCGCGCCGGTGCTCGACTTCAGCTGGATCGACATGTCCATCGCGATGCCCAGCTGCGGGTGGATCGGTCCCTGCAGCGCGTGCGCGGCGACGATCGTGCCGCCGGCCTGCCAGGCGAAGAGATCGACCGTGTGCGCGGCGTGGTGCCACAGCAGGTGGTCGGTCCAGCTGCGCGGCTGGCCGAGCGCGTTGGTGTTCGTGCGCCGGAAGAAATAGGTCTGTACGTCCATCTGCTGCACGTTCAGCTCGCCGGCGGCGATGCGCTTGTGCAGGTACTGGTGGCTCGGATTGAAGCGCCGCGTATGGCCGCACATCGCGACGAGCCCGGTTTCCTTCTGCAATGCGGCCACCGCCTCGGCGGCGTTGATCGAGTCGGCCAGCGGGATCTCGACCTGCACGTGCTTGCCCGCCTTCAGGCATTCGATCGCCTGCGCGGCGTGCAGCTGCGTGGGCGTGCACAGGATCGCCGCGTCGACGTCGTCGCGAGCGAGGCTGTCGGCGAGATCCGTCGTGACGTGGTCGATGCCGTATTTCTTCGCCACCTCCTCGGTCTTCGCCTGCTCGCGGCCCACCAGCGACACGACCTCGACGCCGTCGATGTTGCGGATGCCGTCGAGGTGCTTGACGCCGAAGGCGCCGGCGCCGGCGAGCACGACGCGGATGGGCTTCGTCATTGCGGGTTCTCCAGGATCAGGTGACCGACCGCGGTGTTCGACGCCGGGACGTGATAGAAGCGGTGCACGACCTTCGGCCGCGGCCCCGCGCGATGCGCGCCGCCGCCCGAGGCGGCGTCGGCCGTGTCGGCCATCGCGCCGCGTGCGATCAGCCACATGACCAGCTCGATGCCCTCCGAGCCTGCCTCGCGCACGTAGTCGATGTGCGGCATCTTCGCCAGGCCCTCGGGGTCGGCGATCAGCCGGTCGAGGAAGGCGTTGTCGAACTCGCGGTTGATCAGGCCCGCGCGCGGTCCCTGCAGCTGGTGGCTCATTCCGCCCGTGCCCCAGATCTGCACCTTCAGCGGCTCGTCGTAGGACTCGATCGCGCGCCGGATCGCCTGCCCGAGCCGGAAGCAGCGCATGCCCGAGGGCACCGGGTACTGCACGACGTTGACGGCGAAGGGGATCACGCGGAACGGCCAGCGATCGGTCTGTCCGCACATCAGCGACAGCGGCACGGTGAGTCCGTGGTCGACGTCCATGCGGTTGACGATCGTCAGGTCGAAGTCGTCCTGGATGACCGACTGCGCGATGTGCGAGGCCAGCCGCGGATCGCCGACCACGCCGGGCACCGGGCGCGGCCCCCAGCCCTCGTCGGCCGGCGCGAACTCGGCCGCGGTGCCGATCGCGAAGGTGGGGATGATCTCCAGGCTGAACGCGTTGGCGTGATCGTTGTAGACGAGGAAGACGACGTCGGGCGTGTTCTCCTTCAGCCACTGCCGCGAGAACTCGTAGCCCGAGAACACTTTCTGCCAGTAGGGCTCCTGCGTCTTGCCGAGATCCATCGCCGCGCCGATCGCCGGCACGTGCGAGGTGTAGACGCTGGCGGTGATGCGCGCGCTCATCGCTTCTCTCCGCGCTTCTCTCCGCGCTTTTCTCCG
>QEVN01000056.1:6680-20506 GCA_003576795.1 Burkholderiales bacterium | reverse complement strand
CCGAGCATCAGCATCAGCATCCCGCTCAGCGCCTGGTAGCGCTCGCGCTCCTCCTCGGGCAGCGTGCGCAGGCCGAGCCGGTCCTTCAGCTCGGGCGTGGGGATCAGCCCGTCGAGCAGCCACGAGCCGTCCTCGCGCTGGTAGGCCCAGCTGTCGTCGATGTCGCCGGTGGCGAACTCGCCGGTGATCGCCTCGAGCAGGTCGTGCAGCGTGATCAGTCCCTGCACCTCGCCGTATTCGTCGATGACGAGCGCGATCTGCGTGTTCGAGCTGCGGAAGTTCTCGAGCAGCTCCATGCCGGTGAGCGTCTCCGGCACGTAGAGCATCTCCTGCAGGTTGCGGGTGAGGTCGATCCTGCCGTCGCGCAGCGACTGCGCGAGCAGCTGCTTGGCGTGCACGAAGCCGAGCACTTCGTCGACTCCGCCGCGGCACACCGGGAAACGCGAGTGCTCGGACTCGGCGATCTTGCGCAGGTTCGCGTCGATGCCGTCGGAGACGTCGAGCCAGACGATGTCGGGACGCGGCACCATCAGCGACGAGATCTGCCGGTCGTCGAGCCGGAACACGTTGCGCACCATCGCGTGCTCGCTGCGCTCGATGACGCCCGATTCCGACCCTTCGGCGAGCATCGCGTGGATCTCCTCCTCGGTGACCGAGGGCGCGGCGATGCGGTTCGCGCCGAAGGCGCGCAGCAGCACCTCGGTGGACCACGACAGCAGCCGCACGAAAGGCCGCGTGAGCTTGGCGAGGATCGTCATCGCGCGCGCGACGTAGCGCGCGACGTTCTCCGGGTTGATCTGGCCCAGCCGCTTCGGCACCAGCTCGCCGACGACGATCGACACGTAGGTGACGACGACGACGACGAGCGCGGTGGCCGCCCAGTCGGAATACGGCTGGCGCGCGCCGAGCGTCTCGAGCCAGTCGGCGAAGGGGTCGGCGAGCGCCGCCTGGCCGACGATCCCGTTCAGGATGCCGATCGACGTGATGCCGATCTGGATCGTCGACAGGAAGCGGTTCGGATCGGAGCCCAGCGCGAGGGCGACCGCGGCGCCGCGGTCGCCTTCCTCGGCGAGCTTCTGGAGTCGGGCCTTGCGCGCGGTGACCAGCGCGATCTCGGACATCGCGAACAGACCGTTCAGCACGATCAGTGCGAACAGGAGGGCGATTTCCATCAGGTCTCGCGCACCGCTCGGTCAGGGTCGCGGAGCGGGGGACGGGCGCCGAAGCGGCGCCATCGAGGCTCGGATTCGCTCATTCAGTCAGGCGGGGCGGCCGAAGCGGGCACCCGTCCTGCCCAGGCTGGAAGACGGATCGATTATAGCCGTGGCCTCGGGGTGACGAATACGGAGGTTGACGAATACGGGGAGCGGCGAATGTCGCGGCCGGCGGCTGGCGGCCGATCGGGAGTATCCCGGGGGCCGATGCGCAATTCCGGGGGTTATGATCACGGCGCATCGACCGTCGCGTCCGCCCGCGACGCCGCGCGCCTCGTTCGCGCGCGATCGAAAAGACATCGAACATCGGAGACCCGACTCGTGAAACGCATCCTGCTCGCTTTCCTCGCCGTCGTCGCGCTCGGCGTGGGCACCTTCGCCGCCGCGCAGACCACGCGGCTGTCCATCGGCACCGGCGGCACCGGGGGGGTCTACTACCCGCTCGGCGGGGGCATGGCCGCCGTCCTCTCGAAATACGTGCCCGGCTGGGAAGCCACCGCCGAAGTCACTGGCGCGTCGGTGGCGAACCTGCAGCTGATCGGCCAGGGCAAGCAGGACATCGGCTTCACGATGGCCGATGCCGCGTGGGACGCCGTGTCGGGCAACGCGAAGTTCAAGGACCGCAAGGTCGAGGCGCGCACGCTGATGGTGCTGTATCCGAACAAGATGCACGTCGTGACGACCGCCGACAGCGGCATCGCGTCGATCGCCGACCTGAAGGGCAAGCGCGTGTCCACCGGCGAGCCGAACAGCGGCACCGAGGTGATGGCGATGCGCCTGCTCGAGGCCGCGGGCGTGGGCACCGATTTCCAGCGGGAGCGGCTCTCGGTGGCCGAGGGCGTGAACGCGATGAAGGACCGCAAGATCGACGCGCTGATCTGGGTCGGCGGCCTGCCCACGGCGGCGATCACCGATCTGGCGACGACGCCGGGAATCCAGATCCGGCTGCTCGATCATGCGCAGTACGCCGACGCGATGAACAGGAAGTGGGGGCCGCTGTACGTGAAGGGAACGATTCCGGCGAACACCTACAAGGGCCAGGATCGCGAAGTCGCCAACCTCGACGTCTGGAACCTGCTGGTGGCCGACCAGAAGATGAGCAACGACATGGCCTACACGATCGTCAAGACGCTGTTCGAGAAGAAGGACGAACTGGTGGCCGTGCATCGCGAGGCGAAGAACATCTCGCTCGAGGCGCAGGGCTCCGGCTCGCCGATTCCGTTCCATCCGGGCGCCCGCAAGTACTACGAAGAGCGCGGCGTGAAATTCTCCAATTGAGGTCCTCGGCCAGCTGAGTCCCAGCGACTCCGAATCGCCGACCGGGCCGGGACGCTGAAATTGGAAGCCTCGAACGAAGAGCGGCTGCACGCCGCCGAACGCTTCGTCGAGGAGGAGGAGGGCGCGGTCAGCCGCTTCCGGGGGCCGCTGCAGGTACTCGTCACCGTGCTGCTGGTGACGATGTCGCTGTTCCACCTGTACGCGGCCGCGTGGATCGTGCCGACGCTGACGCTGCGCCCGGTGCACGTCGGCTTCATGCTGCTGCTGGTCTTCCTCATCTATCCGGCCACGCCGCGGCTGCGCAACCGGCTGATGTGGTACGACGTCGTGCTCGCGCTGCTCGGCGTGGCGACGATCGCGCACATCCTCGTCGGCGGCTACGACTTCTGGGACCGCAGCACCTTCCCCGATCGCGCCGACCTCGTCTACGGCGTGCTGTTCGTCGTGCTCGTGCTCGAGGCGGCGCGCCGCTCCACCGGCTGGATCATGCCGGCCGTCGTGCTCGTCTTCATCGCCTACGCCTTCCTCGGGCCGTGGCTGCCCGGCCACTGGGCGCATCGCGGCTACGACATCGAGAGCCTGGTCGGCGTGATGTACATGTCGCTCGAGGGCATCTTCGGCACGGCGATCGACGTGTCGGCCACGCTGATCATCCTGTTCACGATCTTCGGCGCGTTCCTGCAGCACTCGGGCGCCGGCAAGTTCTTCCTCGACTTCAGCTTCGCGCTGCTCGGCGGGCGTCGCTCGGGCGCCGGCCGCACCGTCGTGCTGTCGTCGTTCCTGCTCGGCGGGCCTTCCGGCTCGGGGGTGGCCACCACGGTGACGATCGGCACCGTCGCCTGGCCGATGCTGGAGAAGGCCGGCTACGAGCGCAACGCGGCCGGCGGGCTGCTGGCCGCCGGCGGGCTGGGCGCGATCATCTCGCCGCCGGTGCTGGGCGCCGCGGCCTTCCTGATCGCCGAGTTCCTGAAGATCTCGTATCTCGACGTGCTGAAGATGGCGGTCATTCCGACCTGCCTGTACTACCTGTCGCTGTTCCTGATGGTCGAGATCGACGCGCGCAAGTACGGATCGCGCGCGACGCTGGCCCCGCCGGCGATGAGCGCGTCGCGGCTGGCGCGGCGCTACTGGTTCCACTTCCTGTCGCTGGTCGCGATCATCGGCTTCATGGTCTACGGCTTCTCGCCGCTGATGTCGGTGTTCTGGGCCACCGTCACCGCCTTCGTCGTGAGCTTCTTCACGCGCGAGACGGCGATGTGGCCGCGCAAGCTCGTCGCCGCGCTCGCCGACGGGTCGCGCCAGGCGCTGAACGTCGCCGCCATCTGCGCGGCGGCCGGCGTCATCGTCGGCGTCGTCGGCAAGACCGGGCTGGGGCTGAAGTTCAGCTCGATCGTGATCGCCTACGCGGGCGGCAACCTGCTGCTCACGGCGATCTACACGTCGCTGATCGTCTGGATCATCGGCCTGGCCGTGCCGGTCACGGCGAGCTACATCATCTGCGCGGTGATCGCCGCGCCGGCGCTCACCAAGCTCGGCGTGCCCGACTTCGCCGCGCACATGTTCATCTTCTACTACGCGGTGCTCTCCGAGGTCTCGCCGCCCACCGCGCTGTCGCCCTTCGCCGCGGCGGCGATCACCGACGGCGATCCGTATCGCACGACGCTGCAGGCGTGGAAATACACGTTGCCGGCGTTCCTGCTGCCCTTCGTGTTCGTGCTCGAGCCGGCCGGCGCCGGCCTGCTGCTGACGCCGCCGCCAGGCGTCGAATGGACGCGCGTCGCCTGGATCGTGTTCACCGCCACCGCGGGCATCGCATCGCTGGCCGGCGGCGCGCAGAACTGGGTGTGGCTGCGCTGCCGGGCGTGGGAGCGCATCGCGCTGGTGGTGGCCGGCGTGCTGCTGGTCTATCCGCACGCCGGCGCCGACGCGGTGGGGCTCGTGCTGCTGGCGGCGGCGCTCGCCTCGCAGCGGCTGCGGGTGCGCCGCGAGCGGGTGGTGGCGGCCGCTTGAGGGACTACCGAGGGCTCTGCTGAGGGCTACTGAGGGCTACTGAGGGCTAGCCCGACAGACGCGCGCGGTGCGCGGCGATCGCCGCACGGACCTGCGCCGGTGCGGTGCCGCCCGGGTGGTTGCGCGACGCGACCGAGCCGTCGAGCGCGAGCACGCCGTGCACGTCGTCGCCGATCAGCGGACTGAACGCGCGCAGTTCGCCCACGCTCAGATCGGAGAGATCCACGCCGCGCTCGGCCGCCGCACGCACCGCGCGCGCGACCGCCTCGTGCGCGTCGCGGAAGGCCAGGCCCTTGCGCACCAGGTAGTCGGCGAGGTCGGTGGCGGTGGAGAAGCCTTCGGCGGCCGCTGCGCGCATGCGATCGGCGCGCACGCGCACGCCGCCGACCAGGTCGACGAAGATGCGCAGCGTATCGCCGAGCGTATCGGCGGTATCGAACAGCGGTTCCTTGTCTTCCTGGTTGTCCTTGTTGTAGGCGAGCGGCTGGCCCTTCATCAGCGTGAGCAGTGCGACCAGGTGCCCGTAGACGCGGCCCGTCTTGCCGCGCGCCAGCTCCGGCACGTCGGGGTTCTTCTTCTGCGGCATGATCGACGAGCCGGTGCAGAAGCGGTCGGCGAGGTCGATGAAGCCCACGCGCGGCGACATCCACAGCACCAGCTCTTCCGACAGGCGCGAGACGTGCATCATCGCCAGGCTCGCCGCCGCGCAGTACTCGATGGCGAAGTCGCGATCCGAGACCGCGTCGAGCGAATTGCCGCACAGCGCCTCGAAGCCGAGCGCGCGCGCCACGTGCCCGCGATCGATCGGATACGAGGTGCCGGCCAGCGCCGCGGCGCCCAGCGGCAGGCGGTTCGTTCTCCGGCGCGCGTCGCGGAAACGCTCGGCGTCGCGCGCGAACATCTCGACGTAGGCGAGCAGGTGATGGCCGAAGGTGATCGGCTGCGCGACCTGCAGGTGCGTGAAGCCGGGCAGGATCGTCTCGGCGTTCGCTTCGGCCAGATCGAGCAGCGCGCGCTGCAGCGAGGCGAGCAGTTGCAGCGTGTCGTCGATGCTCGCGCGCAGCCACAGGCGAAGGTCGGTGGCGACCTGGTCGTTGCGCGAACGCGCGGTGTGCAGCCGCTTGCCCGGCTCGCCCACCAGCTCGGTGAGGCGCTTCTCGATGTTCAGGTGCACGTCTTCGAGGTCTACCGACCAGTCGAAGACGCCGCGCTCGATCTCGTCGCGGATCTGCGCCATGCCGCGCCGGATGGCGTCCAGGTCGTCGGCGCCGATCAGGCCGACCGACTCGAGCATCGCCGCGTGCGCGAGCGAGGCTTCGATGTCGAAGGGCGCCAGCCGCCGGTCGAAACCGACCGACGCGGTGTAGCGTTTGACCAACTCGTCGACGGGCTCGGAGAAGCGTGCCGACCACGCTTGTGATTTTTTCGAAAGTTGATCTGTCATAATCGGCCGGCACGTAGCGATCGAGCCGCGGAATTATACGAGCCGCGACGTGCGTGCTGTCGTTGGGGAGGTCGATGATCGATCGCAGTCCGGGACCGCGCGAGGCGGCCACGCCGGACCTCACGCTGCCGTCCGCCGCGGTGAGCGCTCCGGTCGGCGTCGCGGTGCTGCCGCCGCGCCGCCGCCTGACCGACGGCGCCGATTTCCCGGTCGTTCCCGATTGCTGCAACCTGGGCACGGTCGCCCGCGTGCTCGTTCCGCTGAACGTCGGCGTGCTGCTCGTCGGCTGGCTCGCCTCCGCGAGCGGCGCGGCATCGTGGCCGCTGCTGGAAACGTTGCTGAACGTCAACGCCACGGCGGCCGCGTCGCTGCTGCTGCTGTGCGCGCTGCGGCGCTACGTCAACGGCGCGCGCCGCTCGCTGCAATGGACCGTCGCGCTCGGCGTGCCGGCGCTGCTTGCCGTCGCGGTCTCGTTCGTCGACGCCGGCTCCGTGCGGCAGGCGGCGCCCGACGGAATCCTGCTGTCGCTCGCGCCGCGCATGCTGTGCGCGGGGGCCGCAGCCTGGGTCCTGATCGAGTTCCTGCGGCTGCGCCAGCTGTCGTTGCAGCCTTCGCAGGCCGAAGGCCGCCTGCAGGCGCTGCAGGCACGTATCCGGCCGCATTTCCTGTTCAACAGCCTGAACACGGTGCTCGGGCTGATGCGCAGCGACCCGCGCAAGGCCGAACGCACGCTCGAGAACCTCGCCGACCTGTTCCGCGTCTTCATGAAGGACAGCCGCGAACTGGTCCCGCTCGACGACGAAGTGCTGCTGTGCAAGGAGTACCTGACGATCGAGAAGCTGCGCCTGGCCGACCGGCTCGCGGTGCGCTGGGAGATCGACGACATGCCGGGCGACGCGCTGCTGCCGTCGCTGCTGCTGCAGCCGCTGGTCGAGAACGCGGTGCATCACGGAATCGAACCGAGCGCGAGCCGCGGCGAGATCGTCGTCTCGATCTCGCGCTCGGGCGATCGCGTGCGCGTGGAGATCGTCAATCCGGTGCCGCAATCGGCGCCCAGGCGTGCCGGCAACCACATGGCGCTGTCGAACGTGCGCGAGCGGCTCGACCTGACCTTCGACGTCGAGGGCCAGCTCGAAACCTCGAACGCCGACGGGCGCTTTCGCGTGACCGTGCAGTTCCCCTACAGAAAAGAGAGAAGACGACGAGATGCCAGACGTTCCATCGATCCTGATCGTTGACGACGAACCCGTCGCCCGCTCGAGGCTGCGCGAGCTGCTCGCCGATCTCGCGCCCGACTTTCCGCATCGCATCGTCGGCGAGGCGCCCAATGCGCCCGAGGCGCTGTCGCAGATCGAGGTCTCGCACCCGCAGATCGTGCTGCTCGACATCCAGATGCCCGGCATGACCGGCATCGAGCTGGCGCGCCACATCTCGGCGCGTGCGCAGTCCGATCCGCCGCGCCCGATGCCGCTGATCATCTTCGCCACCGCGCACGACGAGTTCGCCGTCGACGCCTTCGAGGTGCGCGCGATCGACTACCTGCTCAAGCCGGTGCGCGCCGATCGCCTGCGCCAGGCGCTCGAGCGCGCGCTCACGCGCATTCCGCTCGAGCAGGCGCACGCGATCGACCAGCTCGCGCGCGCGACGAACACGCGGCGCCGGCATCTGTCGGTGCACGAGCGCGGTCGCGTCATCCTCGTGCCGCTCGAGCAGGTCGTCTACCTGAAGGCCGAGCTGAAATACATCACGGTGCGCTCGAAGGAGCGCGAATACCTGATCGAGGAATCGCTGACCTCGCTCGAGGAGGAATTCGGCGACCGTTTCGTGCGCATCCATCGCAACGCGCTCGTCGCGCGTCCGTCGATCGCCGGTTTCGAGCGGGTGACGCCGGGTGGCGAGGCCGAGGGCGGCGATCCGTACTGGCAGGTCGTGCTGCGCGACATCCCCGAGCGTCTGCCGGTGAGCCGGCGACAATGGTCGACCGTGAAGAACCTGGTCGCCTGAACGCGGGGGAGCAATCGAAACTTGAGCGTCGACCCTTCCTCCGCGCGCGCCGACGCGCCGCAGCGCCTCGTCATCGCCTCGCGCGAGAGCCGGCTCGCGATGTGGCAGGCCGAGCACGTGCAGCGGCGCCTGCGCGAGTGCCATCCGCAGTGCGACGTGCAGATCCTCGGCATGACCACCGAGGGCGATCGGCGGCTCGACCGCGCGCTCGCCGAGATCGGCGGCAAGGGGCTGTTCACGAAGGAGCTGGAGCTCGCGCTGCTCGACGGGCGCGCCGACCTCGCCGTGCATTCGCTGAAGGACGTGCCGATGGAGGTCGGCGCGCCTTTCGCGCTGGCCGCCGTGCTCGTGCGCGAGGATCCTCGCGACGCCTTCGTCTCCACCGCGTATGCGTCGCTGGCCGAAATGCCGGCCGGCGCGCGCGTGGGCACCTCGAGCCTGCGTCGCGCCGCGCAGATCCGCCATCGCCATCCGGCGCTCGAGGTGCTGCCGCTGCGCGGCAACGTCGTCACGCGGCTCGCGCGCCTCGACGAGGGGCGCTACGACGCGATCGTTCTCGCCGCGGCGGGGCTGAAGCGCCTGGGCCTTGCCGAGCGCATCCGCGCGATCGTCGAGCCGTCGGTCAGCGTGCCGGCGCCCGGGCAGGGCGCGCTGGCGATCGAGACGCTGGCGGCGCGCGCCGACCTCGCGCGCTGGCTCGCACCGCTGGCCGATGCGCGCACCACCGTGGAGGTGCAGGCCGAGCGCACCGTGTCCCGCCTGCTCGGCGGCAGTTGCCGCGTTCCGCTGGCGGCCTGGTGCGTGTCCACGCCGTCGGGCGGACTGAAGCTCGTCGCGCGCGTCGCCTCGGAAGACGGGCGAGCGATGGCCGAGGCGAAGGTCGAGTGCGAGGCGGGCGACGCCGACGCGGCGTTGCGGCTCGGCGAGCGCGCGGCGCGCTCGCTGCTCGACCAGGGCGCCGCGCAGTGGCTCGCGCCGTCCTGACGCAGGCGGCGCCGCGCGTCGAAGCGGTTGCCGCGCGCCTGCGCGATCGCGGACACGAAGTCCTCGCGCTCGCGCTCACGCGCATCGTCGAGCGCGGGCGCGCGCCGCTGCGCGAGGCGATCGGCCGCATCGATTCCTTCGACGTCGTCGTTCTCGTCAGTCCGGCGGCCGTGCAGGTCGCCGCGCGGCTCGCGCCCGAATGGCCCGAGCGGACGGCGGCCGCCGTCGTCGGCCCGGGGAGCCGGGCGGCTTTCGACGATGCGGGTTTCCGCCGCGCGCCGCTGCGCATCCTGTCGCCCGGGGAGCCGCCGTTCGACGGCGCCGCGCTCGCCGCCTTGCCGCCGCTCGAGGAGCCGTCCGGGCTGCGCGTGCTCGTGCTGCGCGGCGAGAGCGGCTCGGACGCGTGGATCGACGCGCTGCGCGCGCGCGGGGCGAGCGTCGAGGTGGTGGCGGCATACCGGCACGAAGCGATCGATCCCGATCCCGACGCGCTCGACGCGCTGCGCGGCTGGCTCGACGACGCGGCCCGGCCGCCGTGTTTCGCGCCGTTTTTCGTCTTCGCGCAGGCGGCGGGCGTCGAGCGCCTGGACACGGTCCTGGCGCGCACGGGGCTGCGCGAGCGCGCCAAGCGCTGCATCGCGCTCGCGATCCATCCGCGCATCGCGCAGGCGCTGCGCGACGCCGGCTGGCGCGACGTGCGTGCGATCGCACCCGGCGAACAGGCGCTGGCGCGCGCGCTAGAATCCGCTTCCGATTCGTCGAGCCCTCATGTCGTCTGAACGCGAAGCCGCAGTGCAGGCCACGCTCCCCGAGGCCGGCGGCAACGAGACTTCTTCCGCGCAACCGCGCCGCAACGCGCCGCTGTGGCTCTCGGTCGCGGCGCTCGCGGTTGCGCTGCTCGCCTTCCTGCTGTCGGTGCCGCGGATCGGGTCGCTGCAGTCCGAAGCCACGCGCCGGCTGCAGACGATCGACGATCGGCTCGCCGAGCTGCAGTCGGCCGACCAGCCGATGCGCGCCGAACTGCGCGACCTGCGCGATCGCCTGGCCGTGCTCGAGCGGCGCGGTTTCGACATCGCGGGCCTGCAGGCGCAGGTGGAGAACCTGTACCGCAACCTCGCGGAAGACTCCACGGACGTCCTGCTCGCCGAAGTCGAGTCGTCGCTGGTGCTCGCCGGGCAGCAGCTGGCGCTGGGCGTCGGAGCGCAATCGGCGCTCGCCGCCATGCAGGAGCTGGACGCGCGCCTGGCCCGCCAGGATGATCCCGGCCTGCAGCCGCTGCGCGCGTCGCTGCTGCACGACATCGAGCGCGTGAAGGCCTATCCGGCCGCCGACGTCGGCTCGCTCGCGTTGCGACTCGACGCGCTGATGCAGTCGATCGACGGCTTCCCGCTGCTCTCGTCGGTCGCGAGCCGGCGGCGCGACGCGAACGCGCAGCCGAGCGGCGGGCTCGGCGCGTTGCGCGACGAGCTGGAGCAGCTCTTCCGCGTGCGCCGGGTCGATGCGCCCGATGCGATGCTGCTCGCGCCCGAGCAGTCGTATTTCCTGCGCGAGAACCTGCGCCTGCTGCTGCTGAACGCGCGACTGTCGCTGCTGTCGCGCAACGAGAAGCTGTTCCGCGACGACGTCGGACGCACGATCGACTGGCTGCGCACCTATTACGACGGCGACGACCGCGCGGTGGCCGGCGCCGTCGCGCAATTGCGCCAGCTATCGGGCACGCGCATCGTGCTCGAGCCGCCGACGCTCGCCGAGAGCCTGTCGGCCGTCCGCGCGGCACGCGCCGCGCGCGCGACGCGCGACGCCACGCGCTGAGCGGGCGACACCATGAGACGGGT
Source organism: Burkholderiales bacterium (assembly GCA_003576795.1). Taxonomy (GTDB): domain Bacteria; phylum Pseudomonadota; class Gammaproteobacteria; order Burkholderiales; family Burkholderiaceae_E; genus Zeimonas. The sequence continues at coordinate 9,737 of QEVN01000056.1, read as the reverse complement.
CGTCTGGGCGCTGCTCATCGTCTCGGCCGCGGTGGGGCTGGCGATGCTGATGCGCTTCAATCACGGAAACGTCGCGGTGCTGTGGCCGCCGTATCGCGTCGACGTGTCGGCCAACCTCGCGGTGCTGATCCTGATCGCCGCCTTCGCCGCGGTGCACTGGCTGCTCGTCGCGCTCTCCGGCGCGTGGCGCCTGCCCACCCGCGTGCGCGAATACCGCGAGCGGCGTCGTCGGGAGAGCGCGCTGGTGTCGCTGCGCGACGGCGTGCTCGCGTTGTTCGAGGGACGCTTCGGCCGCGCCGAGCGCCTGGCGCAGAGCGCGCTCGTCGACACCTCGCTCGCCGGCGCCGCCTCGCTGGTGGCGGCCCGTGCGGCGCATCGCATGCGCCAGCCCGAGCGCCGCGATCGCTGGCTCGAATCGGCGCGCGACGAACCGGACGCCTGGCACGCGCAACTGATGACGAGCGCCGAACTGGCGCTGGAGGATCAGCGGCCGGAAGACGCGCTGACGGCGATCGAGACGCTGCGCGCGGGCGGGCCGCGCCACCTGCATGCGTTGCGCCTGTCGCTGCGCGCACAGGAACTCGTGCAGGACTGGAACGGGCTGTTGCAGACGCTGGGCGAACTCGAGAAGCGCGACGCGATGCCGGAGCCGGCGATCCGCGGACTGAAGATCCGGGCGTATCGCGCGCTCTTCGCCGCGCCGCATGCCGACGCCGGCGAACTGCAGAAGCGCTACGCCTCGCTCGCCGCCGGCGATCTCGCGATCGACGAAGTGGTCGAGGCGGCCGCGCGCGCCTTCGTGCGGGTCGATCGTTCCGACCTGGCCGCGCGCGCGATCGAGCGCGCGCTCGACGCCCGCTATGCCGAGCGGCTGGCGGCGCTGTACGCCGATCTCGACGAGGTGCCGGCACGCGAGCGGCTGGGCAATGCCGAGCGATGGCGCGCGCGCTACGGCGACGATGCGGTCCTGCTGTCCGCGCTCGGCCGGCTCTGCGCGGTGGAGGGCCTGTGGGGCAAGGCCGAGGAGTTCCTGCTGCTCGCCGAGCACGCCGGCCCTGGGCCGCGCGCGCATCTCGCGCTGGCGCGGCTGTACGACGCGATGGGGCGCACCGAGGAGGCGAACCGCCGCTTCCGGCTCGCCGCGCTCGGCAGCGCCGATCAGCCCTCGGGCGAGGCGCCGGCGCGATAGGGCGAGCGCTCGCGCAGCTCGTCGAGGTAGTCGCCCACGCGCAGGTCCTCGTGCGCGAGATGGCGCTCGACGGCGTCGGCGAAGGCCGGCTCGGCGAGCCAGTGCGCCGAGGTCGTCGTCACCGCCTCGAAGCCGCGTGCCAGCTTGTGCTCGCCCTGCGCGCCGCCCTCGATCACGCGCAGGCGCAGCGCGATCGCGATCTCGATCGCCTGGTAGTAGCACAGCTCGAAGTGCAGCATCGGCACGTCGGCGATCGCGCCCCAGTAGCGTCCGTACAGCCTTTCGTCGTCGTGCACGAAGAGCGCCGACGCGATCGGCTTCGCGTCGCGCTCGGCGACCACCAGCAGCAGGTGCTCGGGCATCGTCTCGCCGATGCGCTCGAAGAACTCGCGGTTCAGGTACGGCGTCGACAGGTGCGCCGCATACGTGTTCCGGTAGCAGCGCACGAAGAAGCGCCAGTCGGCTTCGCGGATTTCGGTTCCGTGCAGGCGGCGGATGCGCACGCCCGCCTCGGTCACGCGCCGGCGCTCGGCGCGGATCTTCTTGCGCTTCGGTTGCGCGAGCGTCGCGAGGAAGGCGTCGAAATCCGCATACGCGTCGTTTCGCCAGTGGAACTGCACGCCGTGGCGCAGCAGCAGCCCGGCCTCGCGCAGCAGCGCCGCTTCCGCGTCGAGCGGGAAGAGCACGTGCAGCGAAGAAAGCGAAGAACCGCGCGCCAGCGCGAGCAGCGCGTCGATCGCCGCGCGCCGCGCCGTCGCGTCGCGCGCCGCGATGCGCACGCCGGGCACCGGGGTGAACGGCACGGCGACCAGCCACTTCGGGTAGTAGCTACGGCCGCTGCGCTGCCAGGCATCGGCCCAGGCCCAGTCGAAGACGTATTCGCCGTACGAGTGCGACTTGCGGTACAGCGGAACGACGGCGGCCGGCCCGGCCCGATCGTGAACGAGCAGGTGCTGCACCTGCCATCCGGTGTGCGAACCCACGCACCCGGAGCGCTCGAGCGCATCGAAGAACTCGTGGCGCAGGAACGGCTGCGCGCGCTCGCGGCCCGCCGCCGCGGCAGCGAGGCGATTCCATTGCTCCGCGTCGATCGCCGCCGCGTTCGGAAGAATGCGCGTGCGATAATCGTTTCGCACTCGACCGTCCGCCAGAAGAAGCCTCCTTCGATGCGCATCGCTGCCGCGCAGATCAACCCTGTCGTCGGCGACTTCGACGGCAACGCACAGCGGATTATCGCTTCGGCGCACGAGGCCGCCGCAATCGGCGCACGGGTATTGGTCACGCCCGAGCTGGCGCTGGTCGGCTACCCGCCCGAAGACCTGCTGTTTCGCATCGCCTTCCTCGAAGGATCGCAGCGCGCCTTGCGCAGGGTGTGCAGCGAAACCGCTTCGCTCGACCTGCACCTCCTGGTCGGTCATCCGGCGCTCGACGGCAGCGCCCGCTACAACGCGGCGAGCCTCGTGCACCGCGGCCGCGTCGTCGCCGAATACCACAAGCACGAGCTGCCGAACTATCGCGTCTTCGACGACGAGCGCTATTTCTCGCCGGGCAGCGAGCCGCTCGTGTTCGAGGTCGACGGCGTGCGCTTCGGCGTGCTCGTCTGCGAAGACTACTGGTTCGCGCACGCCCCGCAGCGCGCGGTGGCGGCGGGCGCGCAGGTGCTGCTCGCGTTGAACGCCTCGCCCTACGAGACCGACAAGCAGCATCGCCGGCTCGACGTCGCGCGCGCGAACGTCTCGAAGCTTGGCGTGCCGATGCTCGCGGCGAATCTCGTCGGCGGCCAGGACGAACTGGTCTTCGACGGGCTTTCCTTCGCGTTGAACGCCGACGGCCGGCTCGCCGCGCAGGCGCCGGCCTTCGACGAGGCG
>QEVN01000056.1:0-6637 GCA_003576795.1 Burkholderiales bacterium | reverse complement strand
GCCGCACCGGCCTTCGCCGTCGGCGCCACGCCGCCCGGGCAGGCCATCGAGGAACAGCTGTACGCCGCGCTCGTGCTCGGCACGCGCGACTACGTCGAGAAGAACGGCTTTGCGGGCGTGCTGCTCGGCCTGTCCGGCGGCGTCGATTCCGCGCTCACGCTCGCCATCGCGGTCGATGCGCTCGGTGCGCAGCGCGTGCGCGCGGTGATGATGCCTTCGCCGTACACGGCGGACATCTCGTTGATCGACGCGCGCGACATGGCCTCGCGCCTGGGCGTGCGCTACGACGAGATCCCGATCGCGCGCTGCTTCGATGCCTTCCTGGAGACGCTCGATCCGTACCTGCCGGGGCCGGCCGACATCACGCAGGAGAACCTGCAGGCGCGCATCCGCGCCGTCTTCCTGATGGCGCTGTCGAACCGCACCGGCTCGCTCGTGCTCACCACCGGCAACAAGAGCGAGATGGCGGTGGGCTACAGCACGCTGTACGGCGACATGGCCGGCGGCTTCGCGGTGATCAAGGACGTCGTCAAGACGATGGTGTGGCGGCTGTCGAAGTGGCGCAACGCGCGCGGCGAGGTGATTCCCGAGCGGATCATCGCGCGCCCGCCTTCGGCCGAGCTGAAGCCGGGGCAGGTCGACCAGGATTCGCTGCCGCCCTACGACGTGCTCGATGCGATCGTCGCGCAGTACGTCGAGCTGGATCGCAGCGTCGAGGAGATCGCCGCCGGCGGCATCGACGACGCGACGGTGCGACGCGTCACGCGGCTGATCCGCGGCGCCGAGTACAAGCGGCGCCAGGCGCCGCTCGGCATCCGCGTCACGCACCGCGCGTTCGGCCGCGATTGGCGCTATCCCGTCACCTCGCGCTTTCGCGACTGAGGGTCGACTCGGGTACGATTCAGCCTTTGCCAACGCCGCCGCCTGCCCGCAGGAACCATGGGCAGCCGATGCGCAGTTTCGGAGCCAGCATGAAGAAGATTACGGCGATCATCAAGCCGTTCAAGCTCGACGAGGTGCGTGAAGCGCTCGCCGAGGTCGGTGTGACGGGTCTGACCGTGACCGAGGTGAAGGGTTTCGGCCGCCAGAAGGGGCATACCGAGCTGTATCGCGGCGCCGAATACGTCGTCGACTTCCTGCCCAAGGTGAAGGTCGAGGTGATCGTCGCCGACGGCGTCGTCGAAGCGGTGATCGACGCCGTCGTGCGCGCCGCGCGCACCGGGCGCATCGGCGACGGCAAGATCTTCGTCTCCGAGGTCGAGCAGGTCGTGCGCATCCGCACCGGCGAGACCGGCGAAGCGGCGGTCTGAGCCGTCTCCGGGCGGGGCCTCGCGCGGCAGCCGCGCGCGGTCGCTTCGTCCGCTCAGCGGCCGGCTGCGGACGATGCGCGCCCGTTGCCGAGCAGCCTTCGCACCCCGCGCGCGATCACGCGCAGCAGCAGCACCGCAGCCACGAGGAACACGGCCAGCGCCAGCAGGAACACGAGCGGGTGCGCCAGCGCGAGCCACAGGCCGCCGATGACGCCCGCATCCTCGCCGAGCGACACGGCGAGGTTCGAGAACGGTTCGGGCGACGTGTTCACGGCCGCGCGCGTGCCCGATTTCGCGAAATGCGTCGTTGCCGTCAGCGTGCCGCCGAGCAGCGCGGCGGCGAGCGTCCAGGCCGCGCCCGAATCGCCGAACACCGCTGCGGCGAGCGCGGCCCCGGCGGGGATGCGGATGAAGGTGTTCACCGCATCCCAGGCGCTGTCGATCCACGGGATCTTGTCCGCCGAAAGCTCGACCAGCGACATGAAGCCCGAGGCGGCGAGCACCGCCGGATGCGCGAGCACTTCCAGGTTCTCGGGCAGCGGCCACCAGCCGAGCCGCCCCAGAAGCCCGAAGACGAACACGACGAGATACAGCCGCAGCCCGGCCCCCCACGCCAGCGCTGCCGCCAGCGCGAGCGCCGGGACCTGACGCAGCGCCGGCTCGGGGATCAGCCCGAGCCACTGCGCGAGCATCGCGTTCATCGCCGCTGCGCGCGATCGGGCGAGGGCGGTGCCGGGGCGAGGCTGCGCTCGGCTACACTCGTTCGCATCGTGGCCTCCTGAACGCAACGCAAGATGCTCCCCGACGAGAGCCGTTCCATTGTGCCAGCGCCGCCCGACCCGGCCCGGCTCGGCGCCGTGCTGCTGGCGGCGGGCAGCGCCGTGCGGATGGGCGGGCCGAACAAGCTGCTGATGCGCATCGACGGCGAGCCGCTCGTGCGGCGCTCGCTGCGCACGCTGCAGCGCGTGCCGATCGGGCATCTCGTCGTCGTGCTCGGTCGCGACGCGCAGCGCGTGCGCATCGAGCTGGACACCTTCCCGGTGCGCGCGTTCTGCCGCGTCGAGGTGGGCTGCGACCAGCAGGTGTCGGTCGACGCCGGATTGCGGGCGCTACCCGAAGGGCTCGATGCGATCGTCCTCGCGCTCGCCGATCTGCCGCTCCTGGAAACCGGCGACCTGCGCTGGCTGCTCGCGCGCTGGCGCGAACTGCCGGCCGGCAGCGCAGCGATTCCCTTCCACGGCGGCGCGCGCGGCAATCCCGCCGTCATCGCCGGCGCGATGCGCGAGCCCGTGCTCGCGGCCGGTCCGGCCGCGGGCGGCTGCCGCGGCTGGCTGGCGGCGCATCCGCAAAAGGTGCATCGCATCGAGACGCCGAACGATCATTTCGTCGTCGATCTCGACACGCCGGAAGACGCCGCACGGCTCGCGCAGCGCGGTATCGTCGTCGAGCCGCCCGCTTCCGCCTGATACAAGAACAAGGCGCGTCCGCCGCTACTGCAGCAGAACGATCACCGCGCCCGCGCCGCCGTCGTTGGGTCGCGCCTGGCAGAAGGCGAGCACTTCGCGGCGCTGCACGAGCCAGCGCGGCACCTTCGCCTTGAGCACCGGCTCGCGGCCGATCGAGCCCAGGCCCTTGCCGTGGATCACGCGGACGCAGCGCCATTCGCGGCGCAGCGCCTCGTCGAGGAACGCGGCGAGCGCCTCGCGCGCCTCGGCTACGCGCAGTCCGTGCAGGTCGATCTGTCCGCGGACGGCCCATTCGCCGCGGCGCAGCCGGCGCACGACGTCGGGGCCGACCGACGCACGGCGAAACGACAGGGCGTCGTCGGTCTCCAGGTGCTGCTCGATGCCGATCTCGTCGGACAGCGACGCGGCGAGCGCCGCGCGCTCGTCCCGCTCGCGCTGCATGGCGGTGGCGGGAATCTCGCGGCGCTGCGGATCGATCCGGCCGGTGGGCCGCAGCGGCACGACCCCGCCGACCGTGTCGCGAAAGAGATTCGCCTCGCGCAGCCGCTCGCGTTCGAGCCGCCGGCGCTCGCGTTCGATGCGCTCGCCTTCGGCTTCCTCTCGCGCGCGCGCCTGCACCTCGGCCTGCAGGTGCCGGCCGAGCGCATCGAAGGATTCGAGCGAGGCCGGACGGCCGGGACGGCGCGACGATGGCCGGCCCGGCGAACGCGTCATCTTGTCGCGAGCGACTCGAGATAGCGCTGCGCGTCGAGCGCGGCCATGCAGCCGGTGCCCGCGCTGGTGACGGCCTGCCGGTAGACGTGGTCCTGCACGTCGCCGGCAGCGAACACGCCGGCAACGCTCGTCGCGGTGGCGTCGCCGTCGAGGCCGCCCTTCGTGACGATGTAGCCGTTGCGCATCTCGAGCTGGCCTTCGAAGATCGCCGTGTTCGGCGAATGGCCGATCGCGATGAACACGCCCTGCACGGCGATCTCGCTCTTCTCGCCCGTGCGCTTGTCGAGCACGCGCACTGCGTTCACGCCGGCCTCGTCGCCGAGCACTTCGTCCAGCTCGTGGAACCAGCGGATCTCGACGTTGCCGGTCTTTCCGTCGCGTTCCTCGGTGTGCGCGATCAGCCGATCGGAGAGGATCGGCTCGGCGCGGAAGCGGTCGCGCCGGTGCAGCACCGTGACCTTGCGCGCGATGTTCGCCAGGTAGAGCGCTTCTTCCACGGCCGTGTTGCCGCCGCCGACGACGACGACGTCCTGTCCGCGATAGAAGAAGCCGTCGCAGGTCGCGCAGGCCGAGACGCCGCGTCCCATGAACGCTTCCTCGGACGGCAGCCCGAGATACTTCGCCGACGCGCCGGTGGCGACGATCAGCGCATCGCAGGTGTATTCGCCCGCGTCGCCGACCAGCCGCAGCGGCTTCTCGTTCAGGTGCACCGTGTGGATCTGGTCGAAGATCATCTCGGTGCCGAAGCGCTCGGCGTGCCGCTGGAAGCGCGCCATCAGGTCGGGACCCTGCACGCCGTCGGGGTCGGCCGGCCAGTTGTCGACGTCGGTCGTCGTCATCAGCTGGCCGCCCTGCGCCAGCCCGGTGATCAGCACCGGCTGCAGGTTCGCGCGCGCCGCGTAGACGGCGGCGGTGTAGCCGGCAGGGCCGGACCCGAGGATCAGCAGGCGGACGTGGCGAGTGGCGGGCATCGGCGGACGGGCGGATTCGACGTTGTATAAAACTCGAAGAATCATCGACTTAGGCGATGATTCTCCAAGCGTTTCGTGACATTCGTCACGGGTAGGGCAGAATTATAGAAGTGAGGCGTGCGGTGCGTTCGCGCGGGCACCCCTGCGTTCAACGAGAGGTGGGTATGGCGCACGAAGAAAACAAGGCGTTCCTGCGCCGGGTGCCGCTGCTGTCGGCGCTCAACGAGCAGCAGATCGAGTCGCTGGCGGCGGCCAGCGCGCGCCGCAACTTCCCGAAGGGCCGCACGATCGTCTCCGAGGGCGAGCCGTCGCAGTCGCTGTACATCCTGCTGTCGGGTCGCGCGAAGGTGCAGCGCTCCGACTCCGAAGGCAAGGAAGTCATTCTCGCCGTGCTCGGCTCGGGCGACTTCTTCGGCGAGATGAGCCTGATCGACGATGCGCCGCGCTCGGCGAGCGTGATCACGCTCGAGTCCTGCGACTTCATGTCGATCGCCAAGGAGAGCTTCAAGGCGATGCTCCTGCAGAGCAACGACATGTGCATGGCGGTGATGCGCGGACTCGTGCGTCGCCTGCGCGAAGCCGACCAGAAGATCGAGACGCTCGCGCTGCTCGACGTCTACGGGCGCGTGGCGCGCGTGCTGCTCGACTTCTCCGAGCACGTCGGCGGCGAGCGCATCGTGCGCAACCGGCTGCCGCGCCAGGAAATCGCGAAGATGATCGGCGCCTCGCGCGAGATGGTGTCGCGCGTGATGAAGGGGCTGGAGACCGACGGATACATCGTGCCGATGCCCGAGGGTCGCCTGATGCTGCGCGAGAAGATCGCTTCGTACATCAGCTGACTCGGAGCACGCGGTACCCCGATGGCAAGGATGAGCGCGACCACCGCTTCGTCGCGGCGTGCGCCGGCGCGCGCCGGCGGCGCCGATTTCGGCATTCCCGAGCGCGCCCTGCGGCTGCTGCACGAATCGCGCTGGATCGCGATGGCCGCGCTCGGCGTGTTCCTGCTGCTGATCCTGGCCACCTACGACAAGGCCGATCCGGGCTGGTCGCACGCGGTGCCCGGCAATGCGGTGGGCAACGCCGGCGGCCGCGTGGGCGCCTGGTTCGCCGACCTGCTGCTGTACCTGTTCGGGCTGAGCGCGTACCTGTTCGTCGCGTTGCTGGCGGTGGCGGTGCTGCGCGGCTTTCGCGCGCTGCGCGCCGCGCCGCAGGCAGGCGACGCGCACCGCTTCCCGTGGGAGCGCTGGCTCGGCTTCGCGCTGCTGCTGCTCGGCACGGTGGGGATCGAATCGTCGCGCCTGCATTCGCTGGATGTCGCGCTGCCGATGGGGCCCGGCGGCGTGGTCGGCGCGCAGCTGGCCGATCCGCTGTTCGTTGCGCTGGGCGCGGTCGGCGGCACGCTGGCGCTGCTGGTGATGATCGCCGCGGGCTTCAGCCTGTGGTCCGGCTGGTCGTGGCTGGCGATCTTCGAGCGCGTGGGTTTCGCCGCGGAGTGGCTCGTGCAGCGCGCGATCGACGCCGTCACCGCCTGGAAGGATCGCCGGATCGGCGAGGCGGCCGCCACCGTGCGCGACGAGCAGGTGCAGGTCAAGCGCCGCATCCTCGACGACGATCCGGAGCCGGTGCGCATCGAGACGCCGTCGGCGCGCATCGAGCGTTCGGAGCGGGCGGAGGCGGAGCGGCAGACGCCGCTCTTCGTCGACCTGCCCGCCGACACGCAGCTGCCGCCGATCTCGCTGCTCGACGAGCCGCCGGTGGCGACCGAAACGGTGTCGGCCGAAACGCTCGAATACACGTCGCGCCTGATCGAGAAGAAGCTGGCCGATTTCAACGTCGCGGCCAACGTCGTGGCCGCCTATCCGGGGCCGGTGATCACGCGCTACGAGATCGAGCCGGCCACCGGGGTGAAGGGCGCGCAGATCGTCAACCTGTCGAAGGACCTCGCACGCGCGCTGTCGCTGGTGTCGATCCGCGTCGTCGAGACGATTCCCGGCAAGAACCTGATGGGGCTCGAGCTGCCCAACGCGCGCCGGCAGACGGTGCGGCTGTCGGAGATCCTCGCCTCGCAGGTCTACGCCACCAGCGCCTCGCCGCTCACGCTGGCGCTGGGCAAGGACATCGCCGGCCTGCCGATCGTCGTCGACCTGGCGAAGATGCCGCACCTGCTGGTGGCCGG
>QEVN01000055.1 GCA_003576795.1 Burkholderiales bacterium | reverse complement strand
CGCTGCCCCGGCACTGCGCGGCACAGCCGGCGCACTCCACGCGGCGTCCGTCGCCGCCGACGCGAGCCGCGGCGCGGCGCCCGCCGCAGCGGCGGCGCCCACGACGGTCAGCAGGCGGCGACGCGCGTTCACGTCAGGCGATTCCGGGGTTGCGGCCCACGCCGATCAGTCGCGGCTGGTTCGGCTCGCGCGTGGTGACCGTGCGCCTGGCCTTCAGCCATCGCTCGACGACCTCCCATACCGGCTCGCCGCTCGCGCCCTGCGCAACCGGCGCCCAGCCGGCAACCCGATAGGTACGCGATGCATCCATCGGCTTGCCGTTCAGCCGCAGGTCGGAGATGCGCGAGCCCGCGGCGGCCGACGGCGTGCACGCATAGGTCATTCCGCCCACGCGAACCATGTCGCCGCCCTGCTGGTAGTACGGATCGGGATTGAAGAGATTGTCGGCGACGTCCTCGAGGATCGTCTTGATCATCTCGCCCGACAGGTCGGAGACCGTCGTGTACGGATAGGTGATCGCCGTCTGGTCCATCAGGTGCTCGCGCGTGATCGCCTCGCCGGGCAGCAGCGTCGTACCCCAGCGGAAGCCCGGCGAGAACGCGATCTGCGCGTCCTTCTCCTCGATCAGCGCGTCGAGGATCAGCTGGTCGAAGGTGCCGTTGAAGTTGCCGCGCCGGTACAGCAGGCCTTCGGTGACGGCGAGCTTCTCGCCGAGCTTCGCCCGATGCGGCGCGCGCACGCGGTCGATCAGCGCCTGCATTTCGGCGTCGGCCGGCAGCAGGTTCGAGAACACCGGCAGCAGCCGGTAGCGGAAGTCGGCGACCTTTCCGCCCTTGACGTCGAAGTCGAGCACCGCGAGGAACTTGCCGTTCGAACCGGCGTTGGTGACGATCGTCGTGCCCTTCGCGTTGCGCACCTTCACCGGCTGCGGCACGCCGTCGTGCGTGTGGCCGCCGAGGATCGCGTCCAGGCCGCTCACGCGCGAGGCGAGCTGCAGGTCGACGTCCATCCCGTTGTGCGACAGCAGCACGACCACCTGCGCTCCCTTGCCGCGTACCTCGTCGACGATCTGCTGCAGCCGCTCGTCCTGGATGCCGAAGCTCCACTGCTCGACGAAGTACCGCGGGTTGGCGATCGGCGTATACGGGAACGCCTGTCCGATGATCGCCACCGGCACGCCATTGATGGCGCGCATCGCGTGCGACGGAAAGACCGGATCCTCGAAATCGGTGGTCTTGACGTTCTGCGCGACGAAGTCGATGTGGCCCTTCAGGTCGCGCGCGATGATCTCCTCGACCCGCTCGGCGCCGTAGGTGAACTCCCAGTGCGCGGTCATCACGTCCACGCCGAGCAGCTTGCACGCGTCGACCATGTCCTGGCCCTTCGACCACAGCGACGTGGCCGAACCCTGCCAGGTGTCGCCGCCGTCGAGCAGCAGCGCGCCCGGGCGCGAAGCGCGCAGGCGCTTCACCAGCGTGGCGAGATGCGCGAAGCCGCCGACCTTGCCGTAGGTGCGCGCGGCGTCCTCGAAGTTCAGGAAGGTGAAGGCGTGCGCTTCGCGGCTGCCAGGCTGTATGCCGAAATGCTTCAGCAGCGCTTCGCCCACCAGATGCGGCGGGCGGCCGACCGCATCGCCGACGCCCAGGTTCACGCTCGGCTCGCGGAAATGCACCGGCAGCAGCTGCGCATGGCAGTCGGTGAAGTGCAGCAGGCTCACGTTGCCGAAGGGCGCGAGATCGTAGAACGACTCGGCGCGCGCCGAGCCGGGCGCGGCCGCACCGGCCGGCAGCGAAAGTCCCGCAGCCGAGGCGGCGGCGAGCAGTCGCAGGAATTCGCGCCGATCGATCATCGCAGCGCAGCGCGCATGCAGCGCATCGCGGCCGGCCCGGTTCGCATCGCTTCGCTCCTCACCGGTTGACCGGCGAGGCCGGGTCGAGCAGCAGCGCCATCACGTCCTTCAGCTGCTTCTCGGTGAGGATGCCGGCGTCGCCGAAGCGCGGCATGTTGTTGCACGCCGCGAATGCGTGGCCGTTCCACAGGCGCGTCCACGTGTACTCGAGCGTCTCCTTCGAGTTGCCGCGCAGCTTGCCGTAGTGGTACAGCGTCGGGCCGATGTTGCCGAAGGCGATCTCCTCCTTCGACAGCTGATGGCACGCATAGCAGTTGCCGCCGGCCACCGTCTTCTCGTCGTCGCTGTACTGCAGCCCGCGGCCGCTCTGCGCGATCTTCTCGCCCGACTTCCAGTCGCCGAGGAACTTGCCGTCGGCGGGGAACTTCACGGTCTTCTTCGCTTCGGCCTGCAGCCGCTCGCGCAGGTCCGCGGGCAGCGGCTTGTCGGCGTACTGGCTGCACACGCGCTGCAGCTCGCTCTGCTCGAGCCGATCGACCTTCGCGATTCCCTTGTTCTGGAAGGAAGCGATCAGTTCCTGCTTGACCTCGGCGTCGGACACCGAGCGCGATCCGCTCATCGACGCGCAACCCGCCACTCCCACGATCGCCGCGAGCGCGACGGCGGCGCGTCGGGCGAACTTTGCTTTGCCTGGCATTTCCCTGTCTCCCCGATTTCTCATCGCTTGATCGCCGGCGAATCCATCTTCCCGCCCTTCGCGTTCACGCCGAGGAACGTGATCAGGTCGATCGACGCCGGCGACGTGAAGACGAGTTCCGGGAAGCGCTGCTGGCGGAAGCAGTCGTTCAGGCGCCACTGCATCGTGCGCAGCGCGCCCTGCGAGACGCGATACGCCGGCCAGGTCGTGAACGCGCGCTGCGCGGGCTCGGGCTTCAGCAGATTCGGCAGATCCTGCAGCCGGATGCGCTTGTCGTCCTCGCCGTGGCACGAAGCGCAGGAGAAGTCGTACGGTCCGCCGCGATAGAAGAAGATCTTCTTCCCGCGCTCGTAGGCCTCGATCTCCTTCGGATGGCTCTGCGGAACCGCCACCGGCATGCCGCGCGACTCCTCGACGAGATACGCGACGAGCGCCTCGTTGTCGGTGGCGGGCCCGGAGCCCGAGAACGGCTTCTTCACCAGTTCGGCGCGATCGAAGCCCTGCAGCGTGACCTGGCAATGCACGAGACGGGCCTCGGCATCCATCACCTGGTCGGTATCGGCGAAGTAGCGCGGCAGCTCGGCGTAGACGCCCTTGACGACGCCCGGGCCCTTGCCCAGGTCGCAGCGCTCGAGACTCGCGTTCTTCGGTCCGCGCGGTTTCTTCCACAGCGCCTCGCCGCGCATCACCGTCAGCTCGGCAGGGTTGCCGTCCTGCAGCATCTCGCGGTATCGCTCGATCTCGGCCTGCGTGTCGGTTTGCGCGTACGCGATCGCCGCAGTGGCGGCAAGCGCCGACGCTGCGATGCACAGCGATGCCTTTCGCATGGGATTGTCTCCTCTCGTTGAAATGAATCCTCGGCGCCGGGGTCCTCCTCCCCGACGCTCGCGGCCGTGCGGCGTCGTTGCGCCGCTCGTGCCGCGATGCGGGCGAGCCCGGTTCTCAGCTCACCGTCGCTTCGTCGGTGCGCTTGTCGCCCCGGTTGTCGACCCAGGTGACGCTGATCTTGTCGCCCGGCTTCGCATCCTTGACCTTGAACTGCAGATAAGGGTTCTTCGAGATCGCCGGCCCCCAGTGCGCGCGCAGCACCGGCTTGCCGTTCAGCGAGGCCGTGACCTCGGTGATGTGCCAGGCGGGAATCACCTTGCCGGAAGCGTCCTTGCGCTGTCCGGTCTCCATTTCGTGCGCCATCAGCACGCGAACGTCGGCCGCGCCGTCCTTGGCGGTGGCGCGGATCTTCATCGGGTCTGCCATTTCGCAGCGTCTCCTGTGGAATCGGGGGTTGTCGGAAACGCAGTCGCTTCAGCCGCCGCAGCCGCCGAGCGTGACCTTGATTTCCTTCTTCGCCATGTAGTACTTGCCGTCGGCCTTCACCAGCGCGACCACGTCCGAGCTCTGCCCCATCTTGATGCGCATGCTCACCTCGGGCTGCGAGCCTTCGAGGATGTCGTAGGCGCCGGCCAGCGCGTTCGGGTTCTTGTCGACCAGCAGCGCGATCGATTCGGTCTTCGGCAGGTTGCTCTTGACGCCCACCGGCACCACGGCGCCGTTCTCGGCGATGTCGGGCGAGACGATGACCACGTCCTTCGACTCGGCGGCGCCGGCGGCGCCGAGCGCCTTCAGCGTATCGGAGACGCCGGAGACATGGAACAGCTTCTCGTCGAAAGCCTGCGCGGCGGCGGAGCCGGGGCGCAGCAGGCCCAGCGACAGCAACGCCCCGTACAGGCCGGCGCTACCCGCGACCTGCAAGGTCGTGCGTCTCGTTACGTTCATGGGTGCAGTCTCCTTCGTGGAGGGACGGATTGGCCGATTGCCGCAGCATATCGGAGTTGCATAAAGGATTGGCGCATTCTTCATTGCCGATCCTCGAGGATCCAGTTGACGATTACCCGGATGTCGTCGTCGGCGATCGCGGCATTCGCCGGCATCGGGACGTCGCCCCAGGCGCCGCTGGTGCCGTTCTTCACGCGACCGACCAGCATCTCGGTCACGCCCGGCCGGCCGCGGTACTTCGCGCCGACGTCGCGGAACGATGGACCGACCATCTTCGCGTCGACGGCATGACAGGCCATGCAGTTCGCTTCGCGCGCCAGATCCTCGGGTTTGCGCTGGTGCGGAATCGACGCGAGCATCGTCGCCTCGGCCAGCGCAGCGACCTGTGCGCCATCGAGATCGGTGCGCGGCGGACGCGTGGTGTCGGCGCCGCGCACCGGACCGACGATGCGGTTCTGCGCCATCAGGTTGCCGTGCGCATCGCGCGCGTGCTCCGGCAGCCCGGCGGCGGCGAGCCGCGCCGGGTCGGTCCTGCATCCGCTCATGCACGCGTCGCCCTGCACGTCGGGCTTGCCGTCGACGCGCCACAGCGGCTCGTAGAACGTCATCCCGCTACGATTGGGCAAACGCTTCTGCACGTCGACGATATTCCGATCCGACAGAACGTAATCGGCCGGAACGACGTCGGCGAGATTGAGGATGTACGCCGTCACCGCGTAGACCTCGTCGGTCGACAGCGACTTCGGCGCATTCCACGGCATTGCGCGGCGGATGTAGTCCCACAGGGTCGAGACCTGCGAGAGCTTCATCATCGTGCTTCGCTGCGGGAAGTCGGTGCGCTTCAGGTTCGCGACGTGCCCGCTCTCGATGTCCTCCTTCGTCGTGCCGCCGACGATCGGCGTGAACACCTCGTTCGACTCGCCGAAAGTGCCGTGGCAGATCGCGCACTTTTCTTCCCAGACGCGCTCGCCCGCTTCCACGGAACCCGATCCCGGCGGCAGGCCCTTGAAGTCGGCGCGCACGTCGATGTCCCAGGCCTGGATCTCGGAGCGCGTCGCCGGACGGCCGATGCCGGCCCAGGGCGCCGCGTTCGCCGTCCTCGTATCCGGGGCCTTCGCCGGCGCCGTTTGCACGGCCGCCGCCGGCGCGCCCACGTCGTTCGCCGCCTGCGCTTCAGCGCCGGACGTCGCAGCGAGACCGAAGGCGGCCGCGACGGCCGCGGCGAGCGCCGCCGCAGGCCAGGCGCGCTTCAGCGACCCCATGCGCCGCTCACCAGACCTGCGCATTGAACACCTCGCCCGATTCGGCGACCCGCCACGACTGGATCGCATTGTTGTGATAGATCGAGCGGCTGCCGCGCACCGCGCGCAACTGGTTGATCTTCGGTTGCACTGCACCGGTTTCGTCGATCGCGCGGCTCTGCAGGACGGCCGGCGATCCGTCCCAGGTCCAGTCGATCGAGAAGCGCGTGAGCGCCTTCGGCAGCACCAGGCTGTCGAGGCGCGCCGTGCGCCAGTTGCGCCCGCCGTCGAAGGAGACGTCGACCCGCCTGATCCTGCCGCGACCCGACCAGGCCAGGCCGCTCACGCTGTAGTAGCCCTTGTCGAGCAGCATCTGCCCGCCCGAGGGCGTGGTGATGACCGACTTCACCTCCTGTATCGACGTGAACTGCCGGTGCTGGCCGTCGGGCATCAGGTCGACGTAGTGGACGGTTTCGTCCTTCGTGTACCAGGGCTGGTCGCCGACCTCGATGCGCCGCAGGTACTTGACCCAGGAGACGCCCTGCACGCCGGGAACGACCAGCCGCAGCGGATAGCCGTTCTCGGGGCGCAGCATCTCGCCGTTCATTCCCCACGCGACGATCACGTCGTCGAGCGCGCGATCGATCGGGATCGTGCGCGTCATCGACGACCCGTCGGCGCCTTCGGCCAGCACGTATCGGCCGTTCCGACGGTCGATGCCGCACAGGTCGAGCAGCGTGGAGAGCGGCACGCCGGTGAACTCGGCGCAGGAGAGCATGCCGTGCGTGTACTGCACGGTGGGCACCGCATTGTTGCCCCACTCCATGCCGCTGTTCGCGCCGCACTCGATGAAGTGGATGCGCGAGACCGACGGCAGGCGCATCAGGTCGTCCATCGTGAACACGCGCGCCTCGCGCACGAGTCCGTTGACCATCAGGCGGTGCCGGCTGGGGTCGATGTCCCACCAGCCCTGGTGATGGCGCTCGAAGTGCAGGCCGTTCGGCGTGATGATGCCGAACATTCCCTGCAGCGGAGCGAAGCTCACCGAAGAAGCGGACACCCGCGTGAGCCCGGGGCTCTCGCGCCGCTGCAGGTTGCGCTCCCATTGCGACGGAACGCCGTAGCCGCGCGCCGCCACCGGCTGGCCGAGACCCGTCGTGTGCGGCGGCAGTTCGAGAATCGCCTTGTCGCCCGGCCCGTCGATGCCGGCTGCCTCGCGCGGCGCACCCGCCTTGTCGGGGGCGCCGGCCGTCGCCTTCGCAACAGCGCCGGCGCCGGCGCCCATCGCCAGTGCCTTGCCCATGAAGCTGCGGCGGGCGCGGCGCGCACGCTCCAGCTCCTCGGCCGACAGCATGTTCTCCGGCGCCCGCCGGATGCGACCCGCGAGGCGCGTTGCGGCGCCGCCGACCGTTCCGCCGTGCTCGTCGAGCGAATCGTTCATCGAAGCTCCTCGCGCGACTCGGGGCGCGCCTCCCATTCCTCGGCCAGCCGGCGCATCTCCGAGCGCTCCTCGGACTGCGTCTCGGTGCGCGCCGCGATGTGCGTGCACACCGTTCGGCAGATCTCGGTGAGCGCGCTGTCGCGCACGCCGTAATAGATGAAGTTGCCGTCCTTGCGACGGCTGAGCGCGCCGGCGCGGTACAGCGTATTGAGATGGCGCGAGACGTTCGTCTGCGTGGCGCCGGTCTCGGCGACGATCTGCGAGACGCTCTTCTCCTCGCGGCAGATCGAGTGCAGGATGCGCAGCCGCACCGGTTCGGAGAGCAGCGCGAAATAATTCGACACTGCCTCGAATACCTGGCCCAGCGAGTCCATGGGACGTCTCCTCGGAAGCCGGGCACCCTGTTCTTCTATCGGGCCCTCGGCTTGATAGGATGACTATATGAGCGCATAGTCATGCAGTCAAGTAGAAACGGATCTCGAATGCTTTCCTCGTCGTCGCGCCGCCTCGCGGCGTCGGCATGCGCTCTCGCGCTGCTCGCGCCCTTCGCGGCTTTCGTTCCGGGCGCGGCTCGCGCCGGCGAAACGCCCGCGCTCGACGGCACGCGCGCGCCGCAGGCACTGCTGACGCACGACGACGCGCGGGTGGTCGTCGCGCTCTTCTCGCTGCCCGGCTGCCCGTATTGCGAGGTGGTCCGCCGCAACTACCTGCGCCACCTCGAAGCCACGCTACCCGGCGTGCGCGTCGCCGAATACGGCATCGGCGACGAACGCCCGTTCGAATGCCGGGGCAACGACGCCGCACCGAAGAACCCCGCCGCCCTGGCGAAATCGCTCGGCATCCGCGTCGCGCCCACCGTCGCGTTTTTCGGCAACGACAACCGCGAACTCGCCGAACGCCTCGTCGGCTACAACTCGCCGGATTTCTATGGGGCGTATCTGGATGCGGGAATTGCCAGCGCGCTGACGCGCGCTGGAGAAAAGAAAAGTGAGTGAAGGCTGAAGGCTGAAGGCTGAAGGCTGAAGGCTGAAGGCTGAAGGGTGAAGGGCAACAGCCACGACGACGAATCGCGCGCTGGTTTTCCCCTTCACCCTTTACCCTTCACTTCCCCTAGTGAAAATGCGTCGACTCCGGCTCCACGTCTCCCGGCATCTCGGCGTGGACGATCTCGCCCTTGCCGTTCGGGTATAGCGGCACGCCGCAGTCGTCGCAGAACTCGGGCTCGCTGAGGTCGCGCCACAGCCGCACTTCGGAGACGCCGACCTCGCGCAGCACCTCGCGGATCTGCTCGATCGGCGAAGGCTCGTCCTGGTCGGACTCCGCGCCGAGCAGCGGCCAGACGACCCCATGCGCGACTTCGTCCTCGTCGCGAATGCTCAGGCCGATCCGGTATTCGTCGAGCCGCTCGTGGCCGAAGCCCGCCACGGTGGCCTTGATGTCGGAGGCTTCGAGGTCGAGCGCGTGCGTGAGGTAATGCACCGCCGCGCGGATCGAATACGGACGCACGCGCCGATCGGATTCGCGCAGGTTGATGTGATAGGCGTCGGGCAGCAGGCACTCGAAGCCGCAACCCGGCAGCAGCGGCTCGATGGTGGGGCGCGCCTGCGCGATCCACGCCTCCAGGCACGGAACGCGGCCGGCGTGATCGCCCGCGTCGGATTCCTGCCAGCGGAACACCGGCGTGCCTTCGGGCGCAGCGACGACGCCGAGCAGGAAGCGCGTGTCGGCGAGCATGTCGGCGGTTTCGGGCAGCGACTTCAGATCGACGCGCGCGGTGCTTCCCGCGATCGCTGCCTGCCCGACCCGGCGCGCGAGACGGCGCAACTCGGCATAGTCGTCGGGAAGCTGGTCGATGCTGAACAGGTACGGCAGCATCTGGAAACGCGCCGACCGCGCAAGCGTGTGCGCACGCCAGTGCGTGGCGAGCGTATCGGCCGCCTGCGCGGGGATCGGTCCGGACGGAATGCGAAAGCGCGTCCAGACGACGAGCGGCGCGAGCACGAGCAGCGCCTCCCAGCGCTGGCCGTCGACTTCGATCGTGACGGTTTCGGCAGCCTCCTCGACCGCCTCGACGAGCGCGCCGTAGGCTTCGCCGTCGGTCTGGTTCAGCCGGTCGAGCGCGTCGTGCGCGCCCTGCACGTGGCCGCCGTCGAGCATGCGCTCGATGCGTGTGACGAGTTGCGCCTCCCAGTAGCGATCCTCGAGACGGCTGCCCGAGTTCGCCAGGCCGAGCGCGGCCGACACCAGCCGCTCGGCGTCGGGCGACAGGTGGCTCTTGCGGTCACGCGATCGCCCGGGGCGATGTTCTTTCATGCTGGCTTTGGTCATCCTGCCCGAAGTGTAGTCGAATTCGCCGACGTCTCCGGCACGGGCAACGGCACGGGAACGAGCGAATCGAGCACGCTCCACAGCGCCGGCTTGCGCGTCTGCGCGGCGATCGCGTCGAGCAGTTCGCGATGCGCACGCAGCTCGTCGTCGCTCGCCCGCAGGACGACGAGCCCCGGCGGCGGCCACTGCTCCGCCGCGCCCGCCTCGTCGAAGGCGTCGATCGATGGGCCCATCGCGATCTCGAGGCTGTCCTGGCCGCGCGTCATCGCGAGATAGACGTCGGCCAGCAGCTCGGCATCGAGCAGCGCGCCGTGCAGCTTGCGATGCGCGTTCGACACGCCGTAGCGCTCGCACAGCGCGTCGAGCGAATTGCGGCGCCCCGGATGAAGCTCGCGCGCCATCGCCAGCGTGTCGACGACGTTCGTGCCGAAGCCGGCAAAGGGCCCGAGCCGCAGGCGGCCCAGCTCGGCATCGAGGAAGGCGAGATCGAAAGGCGCGTTGTGGATCAGAACCTCGGCGTCGCGCACGAATTCGAGAAAGCGCTCGGCGACGTCGGCGAAGCGCGGCTCGCTTTCGAGCCGCTCCCGCGTCAGGCCGTGCACGGCGAGCGCGCCTTCGTCGATGTCGCGCTCGGGGTTCAGGTACAGGTGCAGCGAGCGCCCGGTGAGGCGGCGATCGACGATCTCGATGCAGCCGATCTCGACGATGCGATGGCCGTCCTCGGCGGAAAGCCCGGTCGTCTCGGTGTCGAGGACGATCTGTCTCATGTCGCTCCGTGCGCGCCGGCCGGCGCCTCGGCCTCGTCGTGCAGCAGGTGCCGCGGCCGCGAGACGAGCGTGTAGACCGTGGGCAGCACGAACAGCGTGAGCAGCGTGCCGAAGGTCATGCCGCCGACGATGACCAGGCCGATCTGCATCCGGCTCTCGGCGCCGGCGCCCGAGGCGAGCGCGAGCGGAACCGCGCCCAGCACCATCGCGCCGGTGGTCATCAGGATCGGACGCAGGCGCAGGCGCGCCGCCTCGAGCGTGGCCGGCACCAGCGCCACGCCGCGGTCGCGCATCTGGTTGGCGAACTCGACGATCAGGATGCCGTGCTTGGTGATCAGCCCCACCAGCGTGATCAGGCCGATCTGGCTGTAGACGTTCATCGTCCCCCCGCCCCAGCGCAGCAGCGCGAGCGCGCCGGTCATCGACAGCGGGACGGTGAACATGATGATCAGCGGATCGACGAAGCTCTCGAACTGCGCGGCGAGCACCAGGTAGATGAAGCACAGCGCCAGCGCGAAAGTGATCAGCAGCGTGGCCGACGACTGCTTGAACTCGCGCGTCTGGCCGTTGTAGTCGAGCGCATAGCCCAGTCCGAGATGCTCGCGCGCGAGCCCTTCGATGACGTCGACCGCCTCGCCCATCGAAGCGCCGGGCGCGAGGTTGGCGGTGATCGTCACCGCGCGGCGCTGGCCGAAGTGATTCAGTTCGCGCGCGGTGACGCCCTCCTTCACGTTCACCAGGCTGGAGAGCGGCACCATCGTGTCGTTGCGCCCGCGCACGAAGATCTTCGGGATGTCCTGCGGCGTGCTGCGGT
The DNA here is from genome assembly GCA_003576795.1 of Burkholderiales bacterium. GTDB lineage: Bacteria > Pseudomonadota > Gammaproteobacteria > Burkholderiales > Burkholderiaceae_E > Zeimonas. Next base: position 17,674 of record QEVN01000055.1, on the reverse strand, counting down.
CTGCCGCGGCGAACTGCACGACGACGTCGTACTGCTCGCCCTGGCGCTTGAAGCGCGTGACCTGCCGGCCGCCGAGCGCCGTCTCGAGCGCGCGGCCGATCGCGTCGACCGCCACGCCGGCGTCGGCCGCGCGGTCGCGGTCGATGTTCACTTTCAGCTCGGGCTTGTTCAGCCGCAGGTCGGTGTCGACGCCCTGGAAGCGCGCGTCGTCGAGCAGCGCGCGCATCATCGGCTCGATTCTCTTCTCGATCTCGTCGTAGGAATCGGAACTGAGCACGACGACGTTGATCGGGCGCTCGCGCGGCGACTGCCCGAGCGAGGCCGGCGCGACGGCGAAGGCCTGCACGCCGGGAATGTCGCGCAGCTTCGGCTGGAACTCGGCGATCATCGCCGGCACCTTGCGATCGCGCTCGGCCCAGTCGACCACGCGGATGAACGAGATGCCCTGCGTGACCGTCGGGCTGCCCGAGACGACGAAGACGCGATCGGCCTCGCGGATCGACAGCGACGCCGCCTCGATGCGCCGCGCGTAGCGGTCGGTGTAGTCGATCGACGCGCCGTCCGGGCCGTTGAAGATCGCGACGATCGTCGCACGATCCTCGATCGGCGCCAGCTCGCGCTTGGTCGTCTGGAACAGCCACACGCTCGCGCCGGCCACCGCCACGCCGAGCAGCACGACCAGCCAGCGCGCGCGCAGCGTCGCGCGCAGCGCGCGCTCGTAGCCCCGGGACAGCGCGCCCAGCGCGCGGTCGATCACGCGCAGCAGCATCCCGGGATTCGGGTCGTGCCGCAGGATGCGCGAGCACAGCATCGGCGTGAGGGTGAGCGCGAGGAAGCCCGAAACGAGAACCGCGCCGGCGAGCGTGAGCGCGAACTCGATGAAGAGCCGCCCGGTACGGCCGGTGGTGAACGCCACCGGCGCGTACACGGCAGCGAGCGTGAGCGTCATCGCGACGACCGCGAAGCCCACCTCGCGCACGCCGCGGAACGCCGCCTGCACCGGCTGCATGCCTTCCTCGATGTGGCGGTAGACGTTCTCGAGCACGACGATCGAATCGTCGACGACCAGCCCGATCGCCAGCACGAGCGAGAGCAGCGTCAGCGTGTTGATCGAGAAGCCGGCGGCGAGCATCAGCGTGCACACGCCGATCAGGCAGACCGGAATCGTGATCAGCGGAATGAAGCTCGCGCGCACCGTGCCGAGGAACAGGAAGATCACCGCGGCCACCAGCACCGTCGCCTCGAGGATCGTCCGGTACACCGACTGGATCGAGCGCTCGATGAACAGCGTGTTGTCGTTGGCGATGTCGACGGTGAGGCCTTCGGGCAGCTCCTCGCGCAGGCGCGGCAGCTTGGCCTTGAGCGCCTGCGCGAGCGTCAGCGGATTGGCGGTGGCCTGCTTGATCAGGCCGAGCGAGATCGCGTCGCGCCCGTTGAAGCGCACGATGCTGCGCTCGTCCTGCGGCGCGAGCGTCACGCGGCCGACGTCGCGGATGCGCACCGCGTAGCCGTTGACGTTGCGCACGACGACGTTCTCGAACTCGGCGACGCGCTGCAGGTCCGACTGCGAGACGACGGTGAATTCGCGCTGTCGGCTCTCGATGCGCCCCGACGGCAGTTCGACGTTCTGCCGCCGCAGCGCGTCCTCCACGTCCTGCGGCGTGAGCGAGAAGCCGGCGAGCCGGTCGGGGTCGAGCCAGACGCGCATCGAGAACTTGCGCTCGCCGAAGATGCGCACGTCGGCCGCGCCCGGCAGCGTCTGCAGGCGCGGCTTCACGAGCCGGTTGGCGATGTCGGAAACCTCCAGCGGCGAGAGCGACACGCTCGAGAAGGCCAGCCAGATGATCGGATTCGCGTCGGCCTCGACCTTGGCGATCACCGGCTCGTCGATCGTCTCGGGCAGCTTCGAGCGCACGCGCGCGACCCGGTCGCGCACGTCGGCCGCCGCGCCGTCGGGATCGCGCTCGAGGCGAAAGCGCACGGTGATCTGGCTCTGCTCGGGCCGCGAGATCGACGTGAGCACGTCCACGCCCTCGATGCCGGCGATCGAATCCTCGAGCGGCTTGGTGACCTGCGACTCGACGATGTCGGCCGACGCGCCCAGGTATTTCGTCGAGACGGTGACCGTCGGCTCGTCGATCTTCGGATACTCGCGCAAACACGGGCCGCCGGATGCAGACATCGGATATGCGCATGCGATCAGCGCCCGTTCACGGGCCCCGGCGCGGGGACGATCGTAGCGTCGACACGCCCTAGGAGTCTGGGCGGCAGAGCGCCCGGACGAGGTTGAAGGCTGAAGCTGTCCAAGCCGGGGCCATTTCGATCCTCGCTTTTAGGCGCCTAAAACGAGCATCGTGCTTGCCACTGGGTGGCAATGCGACAGGCGAGGCGGCAGCCCGAGGCGCATTTGCAGCATCGCCTGCCTCACCTGGCCTGCATCGCCGCCATTCGCCTGAGGTTCAGCGCCAGGCAGACGAGTTTCCACTCGGCGCTGACCCGCTCGAGGCCGCGCAGGCTGAACTGCCGGAACCCCAGCACGTTCTTGATCCAGCCGTTGGGCGGCTCGGCGATCCACTTGCGTCGTCGATATGCAGCCTTGCCACGGTCGGTTCTCAGCTTGGCCGCCATCGCCGCCAGGTGCGGCGAGCGTTGCGCATCGAACCGAATCTGCTGCTTGCTCTCGCGTCCGAGCGCCACGATCAGCTCGGTGTCGCCCGCGGCCAGATCGGCGAACACCTGTTCGCCGTGATAGCCGGTGTCGGCCAGCATCTGATCGGGTGCCGCCCCGACGTTCTCGCGCACCGCACGCAGCATCCGGGGTAATTCGGCCGCATCGCTGGCGTTGTTCGTCAGCTCCGCGGCCACGATGATGTGCGCGCTGTCGTCCACCGCCGTCTGCGCGTTGTAGCTCGCATCGAACCCGCCGCCGGCCTGCTTCATGATCCGGCTGTCCGGATCGGTGAAGTTCTCCTGCGCCGTGTCCTTGGGTACACCGAAGTCGCGCAGGTAGCGACCTCCCTTCGGTTTGCCGTCCTTGCCGCGCGGCTTGTTCTCATCGTCCGGGTGACGACCGCGCTGCAGATCGGCTTGGCGCTGGCGCTGCTCCAGGCGCTCGCGCGCGGCAGCGATTGCCGCCCGCCGCGCTTCGCGCCGCGCGATCTCGGCCGGGATGTCCAACTCCGGCTCGTTGCGCTCGGCCTCGTCGGCAGCCTTCGCACGCGCCATCAACGCATCGATCTGCGCGGCCAGCTCGCGCTCGGAGTGCAGCATGCGCCCGTAGCTCATGGCCTTATGTCGGCTGGCGTTGGCCTTGACCTTGGTGCCATCCACCGCAATCGTGCCCAGCTTCACCAGCCCCATCTCGCGCGCCAAGCGCACCACCTGCACGAACAGCGCCGAGAGCTCCTTCAGGTGGATCGCACGAAAGTCCCGAATCGTGCGGTGCGCCGGGAAGTTGCCCGCCGCCAACATCCGAAACGCCACGTCCTCGTGCAGCTTGCGCGCGATCTTGCGCGAGCTGAACACCCCGGTGGCGTATCCGTACACCAGCACCTTGATCATCATCGCCGGATGAAACGGCTGGTTGCGCGGCCCGTCCTGGGCGTAGCGCGCGTGAAACGCGCTCAGATCCAGCGTATCGACCGTGTCGCTGATGAAGTGCGCCAGATGCCCATCGGGCAGCCAGTCCTGGATCGCCTCGGGCAGCAGCAGCATCTGCCCCGGCTCGTACGGAAGGTAGTTCGCAGCCATGGGTAGCGAAACTACCTCATCACCATGGCGGCGTCAGCTACTTCGACGCTCTAGCGCCGCCCGGCGTACACCACCCCCGCCACCTCCCGCACCGCGGCCAGCGTGCGCGCCAGATGCGCGGCATCGCGCACCTCGAGCGTCACGCGGATGCTGGTGAGCGGCTGACGCGCGAGCGTCTGCATCGCGAGCACGTTCACCCGCTCGCGCGCGAGGATCTCGGTGATGTCGCGCAGCAGCGCCGGCCGCTCGCTCACGCGGAACTCGACCTCGACCGGAAAGCGTCGCGCGCGCCCCTCGCCGTCTTCGCGCAGCGCCGCCTCGCTCCACGTCGCCTCGATCACGCGCTCGGGCGCCTGCGTCGCCAGCTTCGCATAGGCTGCGCAGTTCTCGCGATGGATCGACACGCCCCGCCCCTTGGTGACGAAGCCGGCGATCGGATCGGGCGGAATCGGCCGACAGCAGCGTGCGAGCTGCGTCATCAGCGAATCGATGCCGACGACGAGCACCGCGTCGCCGCGCCCCGGCGTATCGCCGGGCCGACGCAGCCGGGTGACGAGCGTCGTCGGCTCGGTTGCCGCACCCGCCATGCCGGCCCCGCCCGTACCGCTCCCGCTTCCCCCCGCCGGTCCGCTCGCGCCTGCCGCGCCGCCCGCCGTCCCTGCCGCGCCCTGCCCCGACGTCGCCGGCGGACGCTGCGGCTGCCGCACCGCTTCCTCGAGCAGGCGCGGCCCGATCTCCTCGCGCGCCACCGCCACGAACATCGAAGCCGTCGCGTCGAAACCGAGCCGGCGCGCCAGCTCGTCGAGCGAAAGCGCCGTGCGCCCTTCGCGCTGCAGGACCCGTTCGACCCGCTCGCGACCGGTCGCGGTTTCGCGTTCCAGCTCGAGCGCGTTGAACCACTGGCGAACCTTGGCGCGCGCGCGCGGGCTGCGCACGTAGCCGAGCTGCGGATTCAGCCAGTCGCGCGACGGTCCGTCGTGCCCGCCCTCGCGCGCGGCGATCACCTCGACCGTCTGCGCGTTGCGCAGCGGCGTGTTCAGCGGAACGAGATGCCCGTCGACGCGCGCGCCGCGGCATCGATGCCCCAGCGTGGTGTGCACGTGGTAGGCGAAATCGATCGGCGTCGAGCCGGCCGGCAGCTCGATCACGCGCGCCTGCGGCGTGAGCACGTAGATGCGCTGCTCCGCCTCCGGAGCCGCCTCGCGATTCGGCGCGGGAATCGCATCGCGGCTCGCCCCCGCAGCCGCCCCCCCAATCGCCCCCGCAGCCGCCCCGGAATCCGCCTCCCCCGGCGCCTTCGCATCGAGCGAGCGGCCGACGTCGCTCTGCCAGGCGAGCAGCTGGCGCATCCACGCGATGCGCTCGGCATCGCCCGCCTTTTCGCGCGCCGCATCGGGAACGCTCGTACCGCGCTCCTTGTATTGCCAGTGCGAGGCGATCCCGTATTCGGCATGCCGGTGCATCTCGCGCGTGCGGATCTGCACCTCGAGCAGGCGCCCGCCGTCCGCGACGACGACCGTGTGCAGCGAGCGATAGCCGTTCGGCTTCGGACGCGCGATGTAGTCGTCGTATTCCTCGGGCACCTGCTTCCACAGGCCGTGCACGACGTCGAGCGTCGCGTAGCACTGCGCCACCGTGTCGACGATCGCGCGCAGCGCGTGCAGGTCGCTGATCTGCTCGAGCGTGCGCTGCTTGCGCCGCATCTTCTCGTGGATGCTGTGGATGTGCTTCGGCCGGCCGCTCAGCTCGGCGCGGATGCCGGCGGCTTGCAGCGCGCTGCGCAGCTTCTGCGTCGCCTGCGCGACGAAGGCCTCGCGCTCGACGCGGCGCTGCTCCAGCTCGCGCGCGAGCGCCCGATACGCATCGGGCTCGAGGAAGCGGAACGCGAGGTCCTCCAGCTCCCACTTCAGCTGCCACAGCCCGAGGCGGTTCGCCAGCGGCGCGAGCACGTCGAGCGTCTCGCGCGCCACCGCGGGATCGGGAGCGCTGCGCATCGAAGCGTGATAGCGCAAGGTGCGCAACCGGGAAGCGAGGCGAATGACCACGACGCGGATGTCGGTGGCCATCGCCAGCAGCATCTTGCGCAGCGTCTCGATCTGCCCGGCGCCGGCCTGCGCGTGCAGTTCGCGCAGGCGCTGGATCTGACGCATGCCGTCGACCAGGCGAGCCACCTCGCCGCCGAAACGCGACTCGATTTCCCGCAGCGGCAGCCGCTCGGCAGGCGCGACGAGCGCCATTGCCGTCTGCGAGGCCTCGTCGGCGCCGAGCGAACGCAGGATCTCGATCGTCGCGCGCGCGTGCTCGAGGTGGCCCTCGCCGCTGCGGCCGGCTTCGCCGCCCGCGCGATCGACCGCCCAGGCGAGCGCCGACTCCGCGGACGGCACGGGCTCGATGCTATGCTCCGGCCCCGAATGCGCCGCGGCCGTCTGCTCGTGCATCGGCTGCGTGGACATGTTGCGATCCCGCCGACGCTCGATCGGCGACCTTTCCGCCAGTCGGGCGATGTCCGATTATAGGCAACGCGAAACGCGCGAATCGAAGCTTGCTGCGCAAACTGCTCAACCGCTCGGCGCCCGCGCCGATCGACGATGCCGCCTGGCGCCGCATCGGCGCACGCCTGCCCTTCCTCGCCCACCTGGGTGACGACGAGCGCAACAAGCTGAAGGTAGGCTGCGAAGCATTCCTCGCCGAGAAGCAGTTCAGCGGCGCGGCCGGCTTCCGGGTCGACGACGACGTTCGCATCGCCATCGCGATCCAGGCCTGCCTGCCGACACTGCACCTGCCGTTGCGCCCCTACCGCGATTTCGTCGAGATCGTCGTCTACCCCGACCGCTTCGTCGCGCCGCGGAAGCAGGTCGACGAGGCCGGCGTCGTCCACGAATTCGACGACGAACTGGCCGGCGAAGCGATGGACGGCGGCCCGGTGGTGTTGTCGTGGCCCGACGCCGATCCTGCCGGACAACACCCCGGCTACAACGTCGTCATCCACGAGTTCGCGCACAAGCTGGATCTGATCGACGGAGGAGCCGACGGCACGCCTCCGCTGCCCGCCGGAATGCGCAGCCGCTGGACGCGCACGATGACCGAGGCCTGGGACGACTTCTGCGCGCAGCTCGACACGCTCGAAGCGTCGATTCCGCGCCACATCGATCCGGAATCCCCGGCCGCCGATGCCTGGTATGCGCGCCTGCCGCTCGATCCGTATGCCGCCACCGACCCGGGGGAGTTCTTCGCCGTCGCCAGCGAGCATTTCTTCACGGCGCCGCTGCCGCTGCGGCGCGCCTACCCGGCGCTCTACGATCTGTTTCGCGACTATTTTCGACAGGATCCGCTGTTCGTGCGCCTGCCGCGACGATAATTCCCCACACGGCGCGCACGAATTGCCTACGGAAAAACCCCGTAGGTACAGGAACCGCGCCGATGCCCTATGCTTTCGATCCCGGGTTCCGATTCGACCCCACCGGCAGTTCCTTCGTACCTGCGGTGCGGTTTTTCATACCGCAGGTCCGGGTCGATTGCGCACGATGAACAAGGCATAACCCGCGCCCCGCAATGATCCGCCTGTTCAATCATTACCTGTCGCTTCGCGTCCTGCTGCTCACGCTGGTCGAAGCGCTCGTGCTGTTCCAGTCCATGGTCCTCGGCTTCGAGGTTCGCCTGATGGAGCAGTCCGGCCCGCTGCCCGTCGTCCAGGCCGGCCTGTTCACGGCGGTCATGCTCCTGATGATGACCGGCCTGGGCCTGTACGAGGCGCAGAACGAACCCTTCCGCGTCACGATGCAGCGCCTGGGCGTCGCCTACGGACTGTCGCTCGTGGTGATGACCGCGGTCTTCTACCTCTTCCCCGCAACCTACGTCGGGCGCGGCGTATTCGCCGTCACGTCGGTCTTCGCCGTGGCCGGCGTGCTGCTGCTGCGCGTGATGCTCTTTCGCGTGAGCGACATCGGCCTGCCGAAGCGGCGCGTGCTCGTGCTGGGCAACGGCCCGGAAGCCGAGGACATCATCCGCTTCCTGCACGAGGCCGGGCGCGGCCGCACCGTGCAATACGCCGGCGTCTATCCGGTCGTGGCCGAACGCGTGATGCCCGACGGCGAACGACGCTTCGATCATGCGCATCTGCTGCGCACCACGCGCGAACTGCGCGTCTCCGAGATCGTGCTCGCGGTGCGCGAGCGCCGCGGAGGCGTGCTGCCGCTGCGCCAGCTGCTCGACTGCAAGCTGCGCGGCATCCGCGTGATGGACATCACGTCGTTCTACGAGCGCGAGCTGGGCGTGCTGAAGATCGACAACCTGCGCGCGAGCTGGCTGATCTTCAGCTCGGGCTTCGACCAGGGCCTGTTCCGCGACATGATCAAGCGTTCCTTCGACGTCGCGGTGAGCCTCGTGCTGCTCGGGCTCACGCTGCCGGTGCTGCTGCTGGCGATGCTCGCCATCTTCTTCGAGAGCGGCCTGCCGGTGTTCTACCGCCAGGAGCGCGTCGGCCAGGGCGGCGTACCGTTCACCATCCTGAAGCTGCGCACGATGGTGCAGGACGCCGAGAAGGACGGTCGCCCGCGCTGGGCCGGCGCGAACGACACGCGCATCACCGCCGTCGGGCGCTTCCTGCGCCGCTCGCGCATCGACGAGCTGCCGCAGCTGATCAACGTCCTGCGCGGCGACATGAGCTTCGTCGGCCCGCGCCCGGAGCGCCCCTTCTTCGTGCAACACCTGCTCGAGGACATCCCCTACTACGACGTCAGGCACAGCGTGAAGCCCGGCGTCACCGGCTGGTCGCAGGTGCGCTATCCGTACGGCGCCTCGGTCGACGACTCGCTCGCCAAACTGCAGTACGACCTGTACTACGTGAAGAACCACTCGCTGTTCCTCGATCTGCTGATCCTCGTCGACACGGTGCACGTCGTGCTGCTGGGCAAGGGAGCGCGGTAGCCGACTCATGGACCTTCGCTCGCTGGGACTCGCGAGCTTCGGCGCGGCAACGGTCGCGTGGCTGCTGCTCGCCGCGCTTCTCGCCGCGCGGCGCAGCGGCAACCGCAGCGGCGGCCTTCTGCTCGCCGCGGTGGCGGTGCAGGTGCTCTGGGCCGGCGCGCTCACCCTGGCGCTCGTCCCCTGGCCGCCCGCCTTCGCGCTGGGCAGGGCGCTCGAGGCTGCGCGCAGCCTCGCCTGGATCGTGCTGCTGCTGCAACTGCTCGGCAGCGCACGACCGGCTGCGGCCGACGAAGATCCGCTCGATCGCAGCCGACGCCGGGCACTGGCGCTCGTCGCCGCGCTCGCCGCCGCGTCGCTCGCGGTGGACTTCCTCGATCCGCACGCGCCGCTGGCCTTCACGGTGAAGACGCTGCTCGCCGTCACCGGTCTCGTGTGCGTCGAGCAGGTCTACCGCAACACCGACCCCGCGCACCGCTGGAGCCTGAAATACCTCACCATCGCGCTCGCGGGCCTGTTCTCCTTCGACCTGCTCCTCTACAGCGACGCGATGCTGTTCTCGCAACTCGACGCGTCGTGGTGGATCGCGCGCGGCTTCGCCAATGCACTGCTCGTGCCGCTGATCGCCATCGCGGCCGCGCGCAATCCCCAGTGGAAGCTCGACATCGGCGTCTCGCGCTCGATCGTCTTCCACTCGGCGGCATTGTTCGGCGCCGGCGCCTACCTGCTGTTCTTCGCCGGCGTCGGCTACTACGTCCGCTTCTTCGGCGGCGAATGGGGCGCCACCGCGCAGACGCTGGTGCTCTTCGGCGGCGCGATCGGCCTGCTCGTCGTGCTGATGTCGGGCGCCGCGCGCGCGCGGCTGCGCGTGTTCCTGTCCAAGCACTTCTTCTCGTACCGCTTCGATTATCGGGAACAGTGGCTGCGGCTCACCGAAACGCTCTCGCAGCAGGGCGACGATACGCAGGCGAGCGGGCTGCCGCATCGGGCGCTGCGCGCGCTCGCGCACACCGTCGAGAGCCGCGGCGGCGCCCTGTGGCTGCGCAACCACGACACGCTGCACTGCGTCGCGCGACAGAACTACCACGGCCCGCGCGAGGCGCTGGCGCTCGACGACCCGCTCGTCGCCTTTCTCGCCGAGCGCGAATGGATCATCGAGATCGACGAATGGCGCAGCCGTCGCGAAAGCTACGACGGTCTCGCGCTGCCCGACGGCTTCGATGCCCACGAATCGGGCTGGCTCATCGTGCCGCTGCTGCTCGAGCGCGAGCTGCTCGGCCTGGTGCTGCTCGAGCGCCCGCTCGCGCCGCTGGCGGTCGACTGGGAGGTGCGCGACCTGCTGAAGGCGGCCGCCCGCCAGGCGGCCAGCTACCTCGGCGTGCAGCGCGCCGTGGAGCAGCTGGTGCAGGCGCAGCAGTTCGAGTCCTTCAACCGGATGTCGGCCTTCGTCGTCCACGACCTGAAGAACCTGGTCGCGCAGCTCTCGCTGATGTTGCGCAATGCGCAACGCCACCGGGACAATCCGGAGTTCCAGGCCGACATGCTGTCCACCGTGGAAAACGTCATCGAACGCATGCAGGGATTGCTGCTCCAATTACGGGTAGGTGCCCGCCCGGTCGAGCAGCCCGCACCGGTCCGCATCGCCGAGGCGCTCGCCCGCGCGGTCGCCAGCCGGCGCGGACTTCAGCCCGAGCCGTCGCTGGAGATCGACCCGTCGATCGCCGAGCGATCGGTGCTCGCGCACGCCGAGCGCCTGGAGCGGGTGATCGGACACCTGCTGCAGAACTCGGCCGACGCTTGCAGCGCTTCGGGCATCATCCGGGTGCGCGCCTGCGCCGAGGACGGCGAGGCGCGCATCGAGGTGGAGGACAACGGAAAGGGGATGAGCGAAGAGTTCGTGCGCACGCGGCTGTTCCGCCCGTTCTCGTCGACGAAGGCCCACGGGATGGGGATCGGCACCTTCGAAAGCCGCGAATACGTGCGCGAGCTGGGCGGCTCGCTCGACGTGGAAAGCCGCGAAGGCGCCGGCACGACCTTCCGGATCCGGCTGCCGCTCGCTTCCGACCGCGCAGTGCCCGAACCCGCAGTGGCAGGAGCCTGAATGGCGGACGAACGTCCGGTGCTGATGATGGTCGAAGACGACGTCGGTCTGCAGAAGCAGATGCGATGGTCCTTCGACCGCTACAACGTGCTGTTCGCCTCGAACCGCGAAAGTGCCATCGCCACCCTGCGCCGGCACGAGCCGGCGGTGGTCACTCTCGACCTGGGCCTGCCGCCCGACGCCGACGGCACGAGCGAAGGCTTCGCCACGCTGCAGGAGATCCTCACGCTCGCACCGGCAACGAAGGTGATCGTGCTCACCGGCCAGAACGACCGCGCGAACGCATTGAAGGCGGTGGGCCTGGGCGCGGCCGATTTCTTCGCCAAGCCCTTTGAGGCCGACCTGCTCGGCATCGTCGTCGATCGCGCGTTCCGCCTGTCGGACCTCGAGCGCGAAAACCGGCAGCTGCTCGCGAAACAGGCGAGCGAAACGCCGCTCGACGGCCTGCTCACGCGCGACCCGGGCATGCTCAAGGTGTGCCGCCTCGTCGAGCGCGTCGCCCCGACCACCGCCACCGTGCTGCTGCTCGGCGAATCGGGCACCGGCAAGGAGGTGCTCGCGCGCGCGCTGCACGAGCTTTCCGCGCGCCGCGACAAGCGCTTCGTCGCGATCAACTGCGCGGCCATTCCGGAGAACCTGCTCGAGTCCGAGCTGTTCGGCCACGAGAAAGGCGCGTTCACCGGCGCGATCAAGCAGACGCTCGGCAAGATCGAAGTCGCCGACGGCGGAACGCTGTTCCTCGACGAGATCGGCGACCTGCCGCAGGCATTGCAGGCGAAGCTGCTGCGTTTCCTGCAGGAGCGCACGATCGAACGCATAGGCGGACGCGAGGAGATCGCCGTGGACGTGCGCGTCGTGTGCGCCACGCATCGCAACCTGCGCGACCTGATCGCCGAGGGAACGTTCCGCGAAGACCTGTTCTACCGGCTCAGCGAGATCGTCGTCACCATTCCGCCGCTGCGGGAGCGCGCGGGCGATGCGACGCTGCTCGCGCACGCCTTCGTGCAGCGCTTCGGCCGGCAGAACCGCCGAGACAAGCTCGTGCTGCGCGAGGACGCGCTCGACGCCATCCAGCGCCACGGCTGGCCGGGCAACGTGCGCGAACTCGAGAACTGCATCAAGCGCGCGGTGATCATGGCCGACGGCACGTCGATCACCGCCGACGACCTCGGTCTGGACCCGCCCGACGAAGCGCCCGCGCTGAATCTTCGCGCCGCGCGCGACGAGGCCGAACGGCAGGCCGTGCTCAAGGTCATGGCGCGCGTCGAAGGCAATGTCGCGCGCGCCGCCGACCTGCTCGGAATCAGCCGCCCCACGCTGTACGATCTCCTCAACCGGTTCGGCCTGCGCTGATCCGCCCCCCGGAACCCTGTCATGAAGCTTTCCGTTCCGCTGCTGCGTGCGCTCGGCGCCTCGCTCGTCGCGCTCTCCTTCACCGCCTGCTCGGGAAACGAAGCGCCCGACGCGCTGCTGGCCAAGGCGCAGGAGTCGATCCGCGCCTCCGACCTGCCCAGCGCCGAGATCTACCTGAAGAACATCCTGCAGCAGGAAGAAGCGAACGCGAACGCGCGCTTCCTGCTCGGCGAGGTCTACCTGCAGGGCAACGACCTGCGCTCCGCCGAAAAGGAGTTGCGCCGCGCGCGCGACCTCGGCTACGACGCGAAGCAGGTCGTGCCGGCGCTGCTCGAGACGATGCTCGCGCTCGGCGAAGCGCAGGCGGTGGTCGACGAGGCGAAGAGCGCTTCCACCGGCGATGCGCTCGCCGATGCGCGCATCCGCACGGCCGCCGCGCGCGCGCAGCTGCAGCTCGGGCAGCCCGACGCAGCGCGCAAGAGCTTCGAGTCGGCGCTCGCCGCCAAGGCCGATCACGCACCGGCCCGGGTGGGCCTGGCCACGCTGCAGGCGGGCACCGATCGTCCGGCCGCGCGCGCCGCGGTCGAGCGCATTCTGAAGGACGAGCCCGATTCGGTGGAAGCGCTGGCATTGAAGGCCGACCTCGACATCGCCGACCACGAGTTGCAGGTTGCGCGCGACGCTCTCGCCAAAATCGCGAAGGAGCGGCCGAACGACGTCGCCAGCCGCGCCAAGCTCATCTCGGTGTCGCTGGAGCTGAACGATCTCGACCGCGCCGAACGCGAACTCGCGGAACTGCGCAAGCTGGCGCCGAAGTCGCCCGTCACGCACTATTTCGTCGCGCTGATGCACAGCCGCAAGAACGAACTGAAGGCCGCTCGCGAGGAAGTGGAGGAAGCCCTGCGCCTGGCACCCGACTACCTGCCCGCCGTGGGCCTGGCCGCCGCGCTGAGCCTGAGCACCAACGCACTCGAACACGCCGAACGCTACTCACGACAGCTGATCGAGGGCCTTCCGCAGAACCCGATGGGATACCGCGTGCTGGGGGCCACCTACCTGCGTCGCAACGAGCCGCAGAAGGCGCTCGACGCGGTTCGCCCCGGGCTGAAGCGGCATCCCGAAGATGCCCAGATGCTCGCCATCGCGGGCGAGGCGTCGCTGAAGCTGAACCAGGCGAAGGAGGCCGCCGGCTACTTCCAGCGCGCCTCGCAGGTCTCCCCCGACAGCTCGCGATCGCGTACGGGCCTCGGGCTGTCGCGGATCGCCGCCGGAGATACGGCCTCCGGCATCGAGGAGCTGGAGCATGCGGTCGAACTCGACGCCGGCAACCAGCAGGCCGACGTCGCGCTGGTCGCCGCGCTCGTGCGCTCGCGCGAGTTCGACAAGGCACTCGCCGCGGTCGACCGCATGCAGCAGAAGGCCCAGCCCACCGACGCCCTGCCGTCGAACCTGCGCGGCAGCGTGCTGGCCGCCAAGGGCGACCTCGCCGGGGCACGCGCGGCCTTCGAGAAGGCGCTGCAGATCGATCCGAAGTTCCTCCCGGCGACGACGAGCCTCGCCTCGCTCGACATGAGCGAGGGACGCCCGGGCGATGCGCGGCAACGCTACGAAACGCTGCTTTCCAGGGATCCGAAGAACACGCAGGCGGCCGTCTCGCTGGCGATCCTCACGTCACGCACCGGCGGCACGCGCGACGAAGTGCTCGCGCAACTGAAGCGCGCGCGCGAAGCGAACCCGGATGCGGTGCTGCCCATCCTCGCCACCGCGCGCTACCTGATGGAAACGAACACGCCCAAGGACGCGATTCCGATGCTGCAGGAGGCGGCCAACCGGAATCCGTCCGACGCGCGCATCCTCGACCTGCTCGCGATGGCGTTTCGCCAGTCGGGACAGTCCGAGCAGGCGATCGCGAACTGGGAGAAGGTACTGCGATTGAACCCGAAGACGGCGGTCGCGCAGTTCCGCATCGGAGAGACGCAGCTCGCGGACGGCAATCGCGACGCCGCGCTCGCCAGCTTCCGCAAGGCGTCCGCCATCGCCCCCGACGCCGTCGAGCCGCGCGTGGCCACGGCGGGCCTGCTGCAAGAGATGGGTCGCAAGGACGAGGCGATGCGCATCGCAACGAGCATGCGCCAGGACGAGAAGACGAAGGTCGTCGGCCTGATACTCGAAGGCGACCTCAATGCCGCCGGCGGCAAGCTGCCCGAAGCGATCGAGAAATACCGCGCGGCCTTCGCCGCCCAGAAGACGCTGCCCATCGGCTCGAAGCTGCACCGCGCGCTGCTCGCCGCGAAGCGCGAGGACGAAGCCGACCGGATGCTGCGCGACTGGATCCGTGCCGAGCCGTCCAACCTGCAGCTTCGCATGTTCGCCGGCGAGTCACAGACCGCCCGCATGCACTGGAAGGAGGCCTTCGAGCAGTACGCCGTGGTGCTCGAGACGGAGCCGAAGAACCCGCTCGCGCTGAACAACGCCGCCTGGGCACTGCACGAACTGAAGGACGCACGCGCCGTCGACTACGGCCGCCGCGCCTACGAGGTGGCGCCGAAATCGGCCGCCGTCGTCGATACCTACGGCACGATCCTCGTCGCCAAGGGCGACCGCAAGGGCGTCGACCTGCTGCGCGAGGCGGTGTCGCTCGCCCCCACGAGCGCCCAACTGCGGCTGCACCTGGCCCAGGCGCTGGCGAAGTTCGACGACAAGGCCGGAGCGCGGGCGGAACTCGAAACGTTGTTGAAGACGACGTCGGAAGGGCCGACGGCCGATTCGGCGCGGGCGATGCTGACGAAGCTGGATTGAGGGGGCGCCGCCGAAAGTTTCGGGCTACAGAACGTAGCGCTTCGGCTCGTGGAATCGATTCCACGAGCGAAAACGCTTCAATTTGAAGCGCCAAATGCGCGCTCTGAGACCCCGCCAGCAGCGCCTAAGAAAGTTGCGCCGCGTGCAAGACGCGCAACACGGTGACGGCACGAACATCGACGGCATAGACCATCACGTAGTTCGAGCGCACAACCATCTCTCGCGTACCGGTCACGCGTCCACGGCGGTAGAGACGCGGGCGCTTCCGCAACCGCAAGGCTTTTGCTTCGATCTCGTCCTTCAGCCGCTGAGCAGCGCGAAGGTCATCTTCAGCAATGTACTCAACGATCGCGAGAAGATCTTCGCGGGCTGTCTCCCGCCATTCGAGCACGAGCATCGCGTTTCCGGTCGATGAGCGACTGCGCCTCCGCCATGACCTGCCTATGCTCTATAGCCGGACGCGAGTCCGCCAGAGCGTCCTGCACTTTCGACCGAAACCAGGCGTCGTAAGCCTCAGGGTCGGAAGCGAGCGCGACCGGAAGTCCACGCTCTTCGACGACGCGTGCGAGCAGGATCCGGACGGCATCCGAAACGGTGAGGCCGAAGCGAGCCAGGTGGGCCGAGGCCGCCACTTTCAGCGACTCGTCCACGCGCACGTGCAACATCGATGTCTGCGCCGCCATCACCCTCTCCTGCTCCCGAACTTGCGGGATTGTATCTCAATTGAGATATGCAGATGCAGACCACTGCCGTGGTAGCTCCGCACGCAAGTCGGCCAGAACGCCATCGTCCCAACGGCGAAGTCGGGCTACAGAACGTAGCGCTTCGGCTCGTGGAATCGATTCCACGAGCGAAAACGCTTCAATTTGAAGCGAGCCCTACGCGCGCGCTCCGACGCTGAAGCGCCCGCGCCGCGTTCCGAAGCCGAAGCCGAAGCCGAAGCGCTCAGCGTGCGCCCTGGCCCCCCAGGTACCACCCGATCGCCTCCCCCAACCCCCGCGCCACGTCGTGCGTCGGCTCGTACCCGAGCAGCTCGCGCGCACGCCTCACGTCCGCCAGCGAATGCCGCACGTCTCCGGCACGGAACTCGCGGAACGACGGCGCGACCGCCGCCAGCCGCGGCCCCAGCGCCGGCTGCGCTCCAACCACCGCGCGCCGGATCGCGTCGAACAACTCGAGCAGCGTCGTGCGCTGCCCCACCGCCACGTTGAACACTTCATGCGGCGTGGGCAACGCATCGACGAGCCCGGCGCGCAGGTTCGCCTGCACGGCATTCGCCACGTAGCAGAAATCCCGACTCGTCAGCCCGTCGCCGTTGATCCATACGGGATCGCCCGCGAGCAGCGCCGACACCCACTTCGGCACTACCGCCGCATACGCCCCTTCCGGGTCCTGCCGGGGCCCGAACACGTTGAAGTAGCGCAGGCCGACGCACTCCATCGCGTAGGTGCGCGCCCAGACGTCGGCGAACAGCTCGTCGGCCGCCTTGGTCGCCGCGTAGGGTGACAACACCCGGCCCACGCGCGACTCGACCTTCGGCAGCGCTTCGTGGTCTCCGTACACCGAGCTGGACGACGCATAGACGAAACGCCGCACGCCCGCGCGTCGCGCGACGTCGAGCAGCTTGACGAAGGCGTCGACGTTCGCCGCGAACGAACGAACCGGCTGCTCGATCGACCGCGGCACAGACCCCAACGCCGCCTGGTGCAGCACCACGTCGACGCAGCCGCCACCGCCGTCGACGGCGTCGCCGCGCGCCCCTTCACCGGGCGTCGCGGCTCCGCGCGCCGCTCCCCCGCACACGGCGTCCACGCAGACCTCTTCCTCGCAGAGATCCCCCTCGACGAACCGGAACCGTTCCCACGCCGCCTCGCCGACCGCCGCCCTCACCTCATCGAGATTGCGCCGATGCCCGGTGGCGAAGTTGTCCACGCCGACCACCCGCTGCCCGCCGCGCAGCAGCGTCTCGACGAGATTCGATCCGATGAATCCGGCCGCGCCGGTGACCAGCCAGCGCCGCTCGACGCCGACGAGCAGCGCAAGATTCGCGTCGGGCTTCCCGCCCCCGCTCACAGCCTCCACAGCCGCATCCCCGCCTGCCCGATGCGCTGCGGATCGAAAGCGGACTTCACGTCGACGAACACGGCCCCCGGCAGCGCCCTGGCGGCGATCGCCTCGACGCCCAGCGTGTGGTACTGCGCGTGCGAAACCGCCGCCACCACCGCGGCCGCCTTCGGCAGCTCGTCCCACGGCACGAGCTTCACGCCGTATTCGTGCATCGCCTCGCCGGGCTCGGCCACCGCGTCGTGCACGTGCACCTGCACGCCGTAGCTCTGCAGCTCGCGCACCACGTCGATCACCTTCGAGTTGCGCAGGTCGGGCACGTCTTCCTTGAAGGTGAGCCCGAGCACGATCACCGGCGAGTCCTTGATCGGAAAGCCCGCCGCGGCCATCTCGCGCACCGTGCGCTGCGCGATGAACGCGCCCATGCCGTCGTTGATGCGCCGACCGGCGAGAATGACCTGCGGGTGATAGCCGAGCATCTCGGCCTTGTGCGTCAGGTAGTAGGGATCGACGCCGATGCAATGCCCGCCGACGAGCCCGGGGCGGAACGGCAGGAAGTTCCACTTGGTGCCCGCCGCCTGCAGTACCTCGTGCGTGTCGATGCCGATGCGATCGAAGATCAGCGCCAGCTCGTTCACCAGCGCGATGTTCAGGTCGCGCTGCGTGTTCTCGATCACCTTCGCC
>QEVN01000054.1 GCA_003576795.1 Burkholderiales bacterium | reverse complement strand
TTCCTGTACCAGCGAGGACAACTCGCTCTCGCTGAGCTGCTTCAGGAACATCGCGTTGATCGTGCTGGACAGGGTCTTCACGGCGCGCGGCCTGGCCGGACCCAGTCGTTGCAGTTTTTCCACGATAACGGACAACCTGTCCGCAGGCAATCGCAAGGTCGCCGAGCGAACGATCGGAATATCGGCGATGTCACACGAACGCGCAGCGAAAATCTTTTTCGTTTTCAGATGTTGAATGAGCGGATCGAAGCCGGTGTCCTTCGAGATGATATGGAAGTACGACGCAGGGTCTTGCGCTGCGAGCTGCCCGATGTAGAAGGCCACGTGAAAATCGAGCGCGTTGGGCCCATTGCCGGAAATCTTGATGTACTCGGCCTTGCTGCCCATGCGCTGCAATGCCTCTGCAGTCGCGAAACTGACTTTCGCCTGGCTGGCACCGACGAACACGATGATCTTGAAGTGCTCCTGGCATAGCGCCGAAAGCGCTTCTGGTTGGACGCTCTCGTAGTCGATGAGGACGTAGTTGGTTCGCAAGGCATTACCTGGGAAAAATGATGCTTCCGAGGCGGTTCGGCCTCCGATGGAATGCTTGTCAGGAGCCGCCTTCCACGGAGACGTTCGTGAACTCCGGTTCCTGCAGCACGAGGGCATGAATCAGC
The DNA here is from genome assembly GCA_003576795.1 of Burkholderiales bacterium. Lineage (GTDB taxonomy): Bacteria > Pseudomonadota > Gammaproteobacteria > Burkholderiales > Burkholderiaceae_E > Zeimonas. The sequence goes on along the minus strand of QEVN01000054.1, from coordinate 13,311 downwards.
GCGAGGCAAGGATCGTCGCCGGTCATCTTCTCCTGCCCGAGCAGCTTCTCGCGGAACGATCGGTACTTGTCGATCTGCAGCACCCACTCGTGGTTCCCGTCCGGGCTTTCATGGGCGCACGCGCCGACCAGATAGCCGCGGTTCGCGATGCGCGCGTCCGAGTACCAGCCCCAGTCCTCCGCCGCCGGCTCCGACAGGGACAGGGACGCCGGAACCCTTTCACGGAGCCACTCCAGAAGCGATATGCCCGGAATCGGGTTGATTGGATTCAACCGTTCTCTCGAGAGGTCGAACAGGCGCGACTGGAAGCGGATGACCGGATGCATGGCGTGGTCCTCGGCGTTCGAATCGAGAGCCTCTCATGCCCGCACCGCCGGAAGAAGCACGCCGATCAGTACGCTCGCGCCATCCATCAGGGCGTGCGCCATCGCGAGCGGGACCCCCCGAAAGGCCCGACTGCGGGGCGCAGCGTCAGGCGCGCCTGCGGAACCGGGCAAGGAGGACGAAGAGCCACGCCGCCAGGAACAGGAAGAAAAACGCCAGGCCTGCCGCGATGCCCACGGTGGACAGCTCCGGCGGCTGAAGCCCGTTGGCTCGGACCACCAGCCAATGGACGTAGCCCAGGAAGACGGCCACCAGGGCAGCGAACCATCGGCCGTGCATGCGAACGAAGGCGACCGTGCCGTCGCGTCTCTCCGGCGCGAGCCAGTAGTCGCGATCGGGGATGTTTAGGTTCCTGCCGCCCTGGCCGGCGACGGCCCCGGGGAGGAACGCGAGGAGCAGAGGCACGCCGACGATCAGCGCCAGGAAGACCGCGATGTACACGCCGCGGGGCATGAACCCGTCGGCTGCGCCGCTGGAGCCGAAGTGCGAGGCGACGACCTCGGGCAAAGCGGCCGAGGTGAACCAGACGAATGCCGCCAGCACGGCGAGCAGCAACGGCAACGCAATGGCGCCGAGTCGATCGTTCATGAAGTGGCGGTCCGGGCGGTACGGCGCAGGACATCGGCAAAGACTTCACGATCCACGTTGGCCCCGCTGAGCACCGCCGCAACCCTCTTGTTCCTCAACTGCCCGCGCTCCCTGGCAATGGCGGCGATGGCCGCAGCGCCGGCGCCCTCGGCGCAGTTGTGCGTGCATTCGTAGAGGGTTCGCATGGCATCGGCGATCTCCTCGTCCGTCACCTCCACGATGTGGTCCACGTACTTCCAGATGGCTTCCAGCGCTTCCGGTTGCGGAACCCGGCATGCCACGCCATCGGCCAGCACCGTCGATGCAGGCGATTCCGTTTGCCGCCTCGATGCAAACGAGAGCGCATAGGCACGCGCGTGCGCCGAGACCACTCCGATGATCTCCGTGTTCGGGCTCAACGCATTGCGCACGGCAATTGCGCCGCAAATGCCGGAGCCCAGGCCGATCGGGACGTACATCCGGTCCAGGCCCTGAACGGCGCGAAAAAGCTCCAGCGAGTACGTCGCAACCCCCTGGACCAGCAGGGGATGAAACGACGGGATCATGTGCGCACCGGAGGCTTCGGCCAGGGCAACGGCATGTTCTCTTGCGGACTGGAAATCGTCGCCGTGTTCGATCAGCCTGGCGCCGAGCGCCCTCATGGCAGCGTTCTTCTCCACGCTGTTTCCGACGGGAACGACGATGGTGCTCGAGATTCCATGCCGTCTTGCGGCGAAGGCCACGGATTGGCCGTGGTTGCCGCGAGTCGCCGCGATCACCTCTCTCGTTCCGTTGCCGCTCGCCAGGTCGGCGAAATACACCAGGCCGCCGCGAATCTTGAAAGCGCCTACGGGCGTATGGTTCTCGTGCTTCAGCCACACTTCGACGCCGAGCCTCTCCGACAACAACGGCCAGCCATACTGCGGCGTCGGGGGAAGCACCGAGTAAACATGGTGCGCCGAGGATTCGATCTGGCCGAGCGTCGGCAGCATGGGCGGCCCTGCTGAAAAGGAGACACCGAGGGGCAGCGCCGAGCCGGTGTGCTTTCAGCCTGCGCTGCAAGACGCTGCATTCTGGACTATGCAAACCGCTTCGCGCATGGAATCGCTGTTTTTCGCAGCGCTCATTCGCGGGGCGGCAGCGCTTGCCTTCCGCAGGACCGGTTTTCCGTCTCGAACGCCCGGTAGTATCGACCCCTTTCTCGAAGCTGCACCGACAATCCCGTCGTTCCGTGAGCGTTCGATGTCCGCCACCGCCGCCCCGCCCCTGCGCAACCGCGTCTACGAAGTCCTCACCGGCGACGATGTCGACCGCGTCTGCCTCGACATCCCCGAGGAGAGTTGCCGAGAGCAGCCGCGCAACTTCCTGCTGCACGTTTCGGCGCTGTTGTCGTCGAAGACCGCCGACGGCCTGCTCGACCCGAAGATCGTGCTCGCCTGGCTGGTCGGCGCGGTCGGCGCGCCGGCCTTCATGCTCGGATGGCTCGTTCCGATCCGCGAGGCGGGCGCGCTGCTGCCGCAACTGGTGATCGCGGCCGCGATCCGCTCGATGCCGATCCGCAAGTGGGTGTGGGCTATCGGCGCCGCCGTGCAGGGCGCCTGCATGATCGGCATCGCGGCGGCCGCGCTGCTGCTCGACGGCGCCGCGGCCGGCTGGGCGATCCTCGCGCTGCTCATCGTGCTGTCGCTCGCGCGCAGCGCGGGCTCGATCGCGCACAAGGACGTGCTCGGCAAGACGATTCGCAGGGCGACGCGCGGCACGGTCGCCGGCAGCGCGGGAACGCTGTCGGCCGTGCTCGTGCTCGGGTTCGGCGTGCTGCTCGGCACGGGAATCGTCGAGCGCTCGATCGCGACGATCTCCGCGGCGCTCGTCGTCGGCGGCGTGTTGTGGATCGCGGCGGCGCTGCTCTTCGCGTCGCTCGCCGAGTCGCCCGGCGCCACCGAGGGCGGCGGCAACGCGCTCGCCGTCGCGCTGCGGCAGTTCGGTCTGCTGCGCGAGGATCCGCAGCTCGTGCGCTTCATCGTCGTGCGCTGCCTGCTGATGGCCACCGCGCTCGCTCCGCCTTTCGTCGTCGCGCTGGGCGAACGCAAGTCGGCCGATGCCGGCGCCGGCACGCTCGGTCCCTTCGTCGTCGCGGCGGCGCTGGCGACGATCTCGAGCAGCTACGTCTGGGGACGGTTGTCCGACGTGTCGAGCCGGCGCGTGCTCGTCGTGGCCGCGGGCACGGGCGCGGCCTGCCTCGTCCTGGCCGCGGCGATCGGGGCGGGCCTGGGCGACGCGTTCGGCGTCGGCGCCGGCTCGATGTTCGCGCTGCCGGCACTGGTCTTCGTCGCGACGATTGCCGACCAGGGCGTGAAGCTCGGGCGGACGACGCACGTCGTCGACATGGCCGGCACCGTTGACCGGGGCGCGTACACCGCGCTGACCAACACGATCGGCGGCATCGTGATGCTCGGCGCCGGCGTCTTCGGTTTCGTCGACCAGCGCTTCGGCGCGGTGACGGTGCTCGTGCTGCTCGCGCTGATGTGCGTGGTCGCGATGCGGCTCGCGGCAGGCCTCGACGAGGTCCAGCGGGTGCAGCCGGTCGGCGCCGCGATGCCGCAGCGGAAGCCCTGAAAGGTCACTGCGCGCTCACCGCGTCTCGTCGACGGCAAGCTCGGGAAACTGCGCCAGCTTCTGGTAGAGGGTCGCGCGCGCAATGCCCAGGCGCCGCGCCGCACGCAGCCGGTTGCCGCCGGTCGCCTGCAGCGCTTCGCGGATCGCCCGCCGCTCGAGATCGGCCACGCGCTGCGGCAGCGTCGATGCGACCGCGGAGTCCGCGAGGGCCGTCTCCGCCGCCTCGCCGGTCGCAGTCTCGCCGTTCGGGGCGGCAGAGGCCGGGAGACCGGACATCGCATACGTGCGTTCCTGCGCACCGGCCAGCGCGGCGCTTGCGGTCCGCGCGCCGCTCCCGCCCGACGCGTCGCTGCCGTCGATCTCGGGCAGCACCGCGCGCAGCGCATCCCGCGTCAAGCGCATCCCGTCCCACAACGAGCACGCGCGCTCGAGCACGTTGCGCAGTTCGCGCACGTTGCCCGGCCACGGCATGCGCATGAGCGCCTCGAGCGCATCGCGGTCGATCTCCTTGGGCAGCATCTCGTGCTCGAGCGCGATCTGCTCGAGCAGGTGCTCGCACAGCGGCTCGAGGTCCTCGACGCGCTCGCGCAGCGGCGGCAGGCGGATCGGCAGCACGTTCAGCCGGTAGTAGAGGTCCGCTCGAAAGCGTCCGTCGGCCACGAGCGTGGCGAGGTCCACGCTGCTGGCGGCGATCACGCGCACGTCCACCCGCTTCATCGTGTTCGAGCCCAGCGGCTCGACCTCGCGCTCCTGCAGCGCGCGCAGCAGCTTCGCCTGCAGCGCGAGCGGCATGTCGCCGATCTCGTCGAGGAAGAGCGTTCCGCCGTCGGCCAGCGCGAACTTGCCGTCGCGGCCGCGCCGATCGGCGCCGGTGTAGGCGCCGGGCGCCACGCCGAAGAACTCCGCCTCGAGCAGCGTCTCGGGAATCGCCGCCACGTTCACCGCGATGAACGGGCCGCGCGCACGCCGCGACGCGGCGTGGATCGCCTGCGCGAGCAGTTCCTTGCCGGTGCCGGTCTCGCCGAGCAGCAGCACGGTGGTGTTCAGCACTGCGGCGCGTCGCGCGCGGCTCTTGACCTCGAGCGCACGCTCGCTGTTGCCGACGAAGTTCGAGAAGGTGTAGCGCGTGCGCCGCTGGCGGGCGAGTTCCCTGTGCGCCTGCGCCAGCTCGCTCTGCAGGCGGCCGAGCTTGCCGATCAACGGCTTGAGCGATTCGATCTGGTCGTAGAGGATCAGGCCCACCGCGCCGATCACCGCGCCCGAATCGTCGCGCAGCGGAAAGCGCGACACGAGGTAGGTGCCCGCCTTGTTCTCGAGAATGTCGAGCAGGATCGGCTTGCCGGTCTCGACCACGTGCCGCATCAGCGTGTTCGGCACGATCTCCTCGACCGGACGGCCGATGATCTGCTCGATCGACGAGAAGCCCAGGCTCGCCATGTTGCGCTGCCAGCGATCGTCGGTCCAGACGACGCGCGACGACGCGTCGACGACGAGGATGCCTTCGCACTGCACGGAGAGCTGGTCGAAGAAGGTCTGCGCCGCCATGCGCAGCACGCGCTCGGAATCGTGGAAGGCTTCGAGCGCGCGCACGGTTTCGACGGGACGCTTCAGCGGACGTTGATCACGCGCATGCCCTGCAGCCGGCCGTTCGGCCCGTCGAGCACGCGGACCGTCGTCTGCCGTGCGGTGAAGCCTTCGGGCAACGGCAGCACGCCCTGCAGGTGTTCATAGGAGGCGAGCTGCACGTCCAGCGGATCGAGCGTGATCGTGGCGTTCGCGCCGCTGGCGCGCGCTCCCGAGACGACGAACTGCAGGACGCCGCGGAACGGCCTGGCGGACTTCGTTTCGCGCGTGAGCAGCACGTGGTACGCGAGTCGGCCGTTGTCGTTGGAGAAGCGCGCGGCCCGCACGTCCACCGCACCACCGTCGCGCGGATCGGGAGGCAGCACGTCCTGGAACAGCACGATGTCCTGCTGCAGCTTCTGCACCTGCTCGCGCGCGCCGCTCAGCTCGGCCGACAGGCGCTTCGCCTCGGTTTCGCTCGCCTGCAGCTGCTTCGTCGCGTCGGCGAGCGACGACTGCAGCCGGTCGCGCTCGGCGCCGAGCTCGTCGACGCGCGCCTGCAGGCGCTGCGATTCCTCGGGGCTGAGGCGCGCCGGAAGATATTCCTCCTGCACGTACAGCAGGCCGCCGGCGCCGATCGCGATGCCCACGAGCAGCAGGACCAGCCACCGCGGAATGCCCCACGATCGCCGCTTGCGATACCCGTAGGGTTCGAAGACGACCGGCCCGCCGCGTCGAAACAATGCCATCGCGCGCTGTTTCCTCCCCAGAAGGGGCGAAGAATAACGCGTGAGGGCGTGGCCGGTCCGGAAGCCGGCAGGGAGATCGCCTTCGTGTGCCCGGTTCGCGCCCGGCCCGCCGCCCCGGCCGGCGGCCGGTCCGGCGTCAGTTCGCGCGCCTGTCGGCCGCCTTGCGCGCCTGCACGAACACCGGGCCCCACAGCGGATGGCCCGCCTCCGCCGGCGTCAACGCGAAGCCCGGATCGATCGCGAGGACGCGATCGAAGGTCTTGCGGCACAGCGTGCGCCGGTTCGTCACGCAATAGCTGAACGCGAGGTACTTGCCCGCCTCGACGCGCGTGGCGGTGTCCGAGCCGTCGATCTCGGGCGCGTTCAGCGCTCGGATCGCGCCGCCGAAGTCGCCCGCGTCGTAGCGATCCACGCCTTCGGCGAGCTTGCGCCTGCCCGGCTCGGGGGCCGCGGGGGAGGCGTCGACGCTTTCCGGGGTCGCCGAGCCGACGGCGCCGGCCCGGTCCTGCACCGTGGCGCAGCCGCCGACGAGCAGCGCGAGCGCGAAGGCCGCCGCGGCGGCGAGCGACGGTCGGAATGCCACGGGGGGCTCGTTCGTCATGGGAAGCGATGCGAGACGGTGGTCGGCCGGCCCGCGACGACGTCCACGTCCTTCGTCCACGACGGGCCGGCCGGATTGCGGATCTCGATGCGATGCACGCCGGCATCGAGCGTGAGCTGCTTCAACGGAGGCGTGACGCCGCGCGAGGCGCCGTCGATGAAGACCTCGCCCCACGGCTTGACGGCGAGCCGGACGATTCCGGTCGATGCGGCGGCGACGGTGGCGTTGGCCGGCTCGGCGGCGCGCGCGGGGGCCGGCGCCGGGTCGACGAGGAGCGATATCGCGGACGTCCGTGCCTGCGGGTACGGCGGCGCATCGGCGACGGGCTCCCCGTCGCGGCCCCCTGCGCCCGCGGGGGCGCCCGCGGGGGCGGCGTTCGTGGGGGCGTTCGACGTGCCATTCGACAGGGCGCTCGACGCGCGGTTCGGCGCAGCGTTCGACACGGTGTTCGAGGCGACGTTCGATGCGACGCTCGACGCGGGCGGCGGCGCTGTGCTCTCGCCGCCCAGGCCGACCCAGCCGAAACCGGCGACGAGCGCCGCGGCAACGACTCCTGCGATCCAGCCGCGCGCCGAGCGCGGCGCGTCGAGATCCGTGTCCGGCGGCGCGACGACCGGCGCCGGTTCGGCGGCGCCGACGGGCTTCGCTCGCGCCGCGGCGCGCGGCGGCCTCACCGGCGGCGACGCTGCCTCGGTCGTCGAGACCCCGTCCTCGGGCGAGGCGGCGAACAACAGCGAGCGGAATTCCCCGACGCTGCGCGGGCGCTGCTCGGGCCGGATCGACAGGCCGCGATCGATCGCCTCGAGGAAGCGCGGGCTGTATCCGGGCGGCGCCAGCGCGGCCAGCGAAGGCAGCGAATCGTGCATCACGCGCGAGGCCGACGCCGGCGGCATCCGGTGGGTCACCGCGTGGTGCAGCACCGCGGCGACGGCGTAGATGTCGGTCCACGGGCCCTGCCTGCAGGCGGGGTCGTCGGCGTACTGCTCGATCGGCGCGTAGCCGGGCTTGAGCATGACGGTCAGCGCGCGATCGCTCTCGCCGATCACGCGGCGGGCCGCGCCCAGATCGAGCAGCAGCGCCTTGCCGTCCGGACGGATCAGGATGTTGTCGGCCGAGACGTCGCGGTGATAGCAATCCTCGCCGTGCATGTGCTCGAGCGCATCGAGCACGGGCCGGATCACCGACTTCAGCCACGCCTCGTCGATCACGTGCGGTGCGTTGGCGAGCACCTGGTCGAGCGTGCGCCCCTCGTAGAACGGCATCACCATGTAGGCGGTGCCGTTCTGCTCCCAGAAATGCAGCACTTCGAGCAGGCCCGGATGGCGGAACTGGGCGAGCAGCCGCGCCTCGGCGAGGAAGCTGCGACGGCCCAGCTCGAAGGACTTCGCGTAGCGGCCCGACACCACGTTCACCGTGCCGTCCACGCGCGCGGCGAGCTGCGCCGGCATGTATTCCTTGATCGCGACGCGCCGCTGCAGCGTGAGATCCTCGGCTTCGTAGACGATGCCGAAGCCGCCCTGGCCGACGACGCGCGTGATCAGGAAATCGCCCAGGCGCTGCCCGGGTTCGAGCGTCGCCGTATCGCGCGCCGTCGAAGGACGCGTCGCGACGAGCGTGCCGGCCGGAGAGCTCATGTCGAAGCGAGAGGTTCGCGCGCGGCTGCCGGCCCCGCAGCGGGCGCACCGGCGCGCGGGTCGACCGCAGGCGAGCGCTCGGCGCGATCCGCGACGCCGCGCGGAGAATGCGCTCGCGCCGAAAGCGTCGTGCCCGCGATCTCGCGCGCGGCAACGAGCGGGGCGAGGTCCACCGCCTGGCGCAGCCAGTGCTCGATCGGCGCGGGCCGCGCGAGAACGAAGCCCTGCGCGTAATCCATCCGCACGCGCAGCAGGAAGGCCAGCGCCGCGACGTCCTCGACCCATTCGGCCACGCAGGCCATGCCCAGTTCCTCGGTGAGCCGGCGGATGCCGCTGACGATGACCTGGTTGCGCGGCTGCGCGTCGATGCCCGGCATGAACTGGCCGTCGATCTTCACCAGCGTGGCGGGCAGCTCGCGCAGGTAGGCGAAGGACGAATAGCCGGCGCCGAAATCGTCGAGCGCGATGCGCGCGCCGAGCGAACGCATCTTCTCGACGAAGCGGCCCGTGCTGCGCACGTCGAACATCGCGACCGATTCGGTGATCTCCAGGCACACGCGCGACGCCACCGCCGGGCAGTCGCGCAGCAGCGCATGCGCGTCGGCGAGGAAATGTTCGTCGTTCAGCGAGGTGCCGCTCAGGTTCACCGTGACGAAGTCGATCGTCGCCGCGTGCTCGCGGTTCTCGTCGAGATGCTGCATCGTCCGTTCGAGCATGTGCCAGTCGATGCGTCGCATCGCGCCATGGCGCTCGGCCGCCGCGATCAACCGACCCGGCGGCAGGAACGAACCGTGCTCGTCGCGCTCGCGCAGCAGCACCTCGTAGGCCATCGATACGTGCTCGCGCCCGGGACGGCGCAGCGGAACGATCGGCTGCGCGAAGACCGCGATGCGCTCCACCGGCAGGCTCGTGCGCAGGCGCAGGCCCAGCTCGACCTCGGCGCGGTAGCGCGCGAGATGCTCGCCCGACGACTGCGCCGCGACGACTCCGCTGTCGTGGCGACGACTCGCCTCGCGGCAGGTCGCGGTCGCGTAGGCGATCAGCTCGGCCGCGCTCATGTCGGCGGCAAGCTCGACCACTCCGGTGCTCGCGTCGATGCGGATGCGCTTGCCGTCGACCTCGTAGGCGTCGGCGACGATCGCCGAGCGCGCGGCCTGCGCGACCAGGCCGGCGCGGTCGAGCGGACAGGCGGGCAGCACGACGAGGAACTCGTCGCCGCCCAGCCGCGCGATCGACGAGCCCGGCGGCACGTTCGCCTCGATGCGTCGCGCCACCTCGACCACCAGTGCGTTGCCCGCCGCGTGGCCGAAGACGTCGTTGACCGCCTTGAAGCGATGCAGATCGATGTAGAACAGCGAGGCCACCTCGCCCGCCGCAACCCGCTCGGCCGCTCGCCGGATCTCGCGCTCCAGCCCGTGCAGGTTCAGCTGCTGCGTCAGCGAGTCGTGATAGGCCATGTGCTCGAGCGTCTGCGAGAGCAGCGTGCGCTCGGTGACGTCGACGAAGCTGATCTCGATGGCGTCGGCGGCCAGCAGCGCGTCGACCTCGACGATCCGCTCGGCGCCGTCGATCGTCACGTGCACCTCGCAGCGATGGCGCCCCTGTCCGATGCTTTGTTCGAGCAGCGCCCCCGCCCGCTCCTCGCCCAGCAGCGCGCCCAGCGTGTTGACGCGTCCCTGCCGAAGCAGGCCGCGGAACAGCCGGCTCGCCAGGTCGTTCCAGCGCTGGACCTGCCCGGCGCGGTCGGTCGACAGCAGAGCGACCGGCGCCGAGTAATAGACGTGCCGATACTTGCGCGCCGAATCGAGCAGGTTGCGCTGCGTGCGGCGCTGGCGGAGGCGCTCGACGTACGCCGATTGCGCGGCAACGGCCACCACGCAAGCCAGCAGCGCCAGCGCACCGATGCGCGCATCGAGCATCGCGACCATGCCGCCCGCATGCAGCAGCCAGCCGAGCGCGAAGACGAGCAGCGGCAGATACGTGCGGGGCGCCTTTGCCGCCGCCGGGCCGGCGAGCGCAGCCACGACGAGCGCGGTCGCGACATACCCCGCCTCCGCAAGGCGAACGGGCGCAAGGAAGGCGGCAGTCCCGATCGCGGCGAGGAAGCCGATCGCCGGCGACAGGCGCAATGCGCGGCGCAGCCGCGCGGCGCTCGGCTCGCGCTCGACGAAGGCGAGCACGACCTCGATGCCGACGAACGCGAAGGCCAGCCAGAGCGCGCCCCGGAGCACGGCGCCGAATGGCGCTGCGCCCGGTTCCGCGAGGGCCCCGGGCAGGACCTGCGGCGCGACGCACGACGCCCACAGGGCGAGCCATCCCGCCAGGCACAGGGTCTGGCGCGTGCGCTGCGTCCAGGAACGGAGCAGCGGACGCGCGAGAGCCGTCCTCCCCATCACAGGAAATGCGAGCATTGCTCCGACGAATGCCTTCTTTTCCGCGAGCCGCGCGAGTGCGCGGCGCCTGGCGGCGAATCCTCCGCGAGCATCTCGCGTCGACGGTCGACGTGCGGGAGGCGGCGGACGATCGGGCGACGGATCGGGATGCGCGGCGTTTCGCGCTGTCGCATGCGCCGCAGCGGCGCGGCGCCGGAGCGCTCAGCCGCCGGCCGGCGCCGGTCGCCCGAGCAGCGCGCGCAGGTTGGCCAATCGCGCCTTGCCCATCTCCTGGCTCACGCTCTGCGTCGAAGACGGCGAGGCCTCGAGCTGCATCTCGGCGAGAAAGCGCGAAGGCAGTTGCGCGAAGTGCTCGCGACCGCGCTTGCGCTTGCGGCACCAGGTGAGCGTGAGGCTGCGCTGCGCGCGCGTGACCGCGACGTACATCAGTCGCCGCTCTTCCTGAATGCGCTGCGCCTGCGCATCGACGTGAGAAATGTCACGCCCGGCGGTCGCAGCGTCGCGCGCGCCGGCCGCGTCGTCTTCCGCGTCGGCTGCCGGCGACGAAGCGTCGCCGCGATGCGGCAGCAGGCCTTCCTCGCAGCCGACGACGAAGACGTGCGCGAACTCGAGCCCCTTGGCGGCGTGGATCGTCGTCAATCGCACGGCGTCGAGATCGGTGTCGCGCCGGTCGAGCTGCGAGAGCAGCGCAACGGTCTGCGCGAGCTTCACGAGCGTTGCGCCGTCCTCTTCGGCGCGCTTCTTCATCCAGTCGACGAAATCGCAGACGTTCTGCCAGCGCGCCGCCGCGGCCTTGTCGTCGCAGGTGGCGAACAGGTGCGAGCGGTATTCGATGGCCGCCAGCAGATCGTCGAGCACCTGCGCCGCGGGCTCCTTCGCGGCCCGCCAGGCGATGCGATTGACGAACTCGCCGAACTCGCGCAGCGGCTCGAGCTGGCGCGCCGCGATGCGCGACTCGAAGCCGGTTTCGAAGAGCGCCGCGAACATCGACGCGTTGCGCTCGCCGGCCCAGGCGCCGAGCGCCTGCAGGCTCGCGGTGCCGACGCCGCGCTTGGGCGTCGTCACGGCGCGGATGAAGGCCGGATCGTCGTCGTCGTTGGCGAGCAGGCGCAGGTACGCGAGCAGATCGCGGATCTCGGCGCGCTCGAAGAACGACTGCCCGCCCGAGAGCACGTACGGGATCTTCTCCTTGCGCAGCGCCTGCTCGAAGACGCGCGCCTGGTGGTTGCCGCGATACAGGATCGCGTAGTCGGAGAACTTCGCGCGCCGCTCGAAGCGGTGCGCCTGCAGGCGCATCACCACCGATTCGGCTTCGGCCTCGTCGTCTTCGCAGGGAACGACCTGCACCGGGTCGCCGGGACCGAGCTCGGACCACAGCTTCTTCTCGTGCAGCTTCGGGTTGTGCTCGATCAGCCGGTTCGCCGCGCGCAGGATGTTCAGGCTCGAACGATAGTTCTGCTCGAGCTTGACGACCTTCAGCGACGGAAAGTCGGTCGCCAGGCGGCTCAGGTTCTCCAGCGTGGCGCCGCGCCATCCGTAGATCGACTGGTCGTCGTCGCCGACGGCGGTGAACGCGGCGCGCGGGCCGGCGAGGAGCTTGAGCAACTCGTACTGGCACGCGTTCGTGTCCTGGTACTCGTCGACCAGCAGATAGCGCAGCGACTCGCGCCAGGCCTGCGCCGCCTGCGGATGCTCGCGCAGCAGCCGCACGGGCAGCCGGATCAGGTCGTCGAAGTCCACCGCCTGGTAGGCACCCAGCGTGGCGGCGTAGTCGCGATAGGCGCGCGCGATCGCGTGCTCGTTCGAGTCCTTCGCGGACGCGGCCGCCTGGTCGGGGTCGACCAGCGCGTTCTTCCACAGCGAGATCCGGTGTTGCGCCGCGCGCGTCGCCTTGCGATCGACCGCGCCGATCGCCTGCTGCACGATGCCGGCCGCGTCGTCGGAATCGAGGATCGAGAAGTTGCGTTTCAGCCCGAGCGCCGCGCCGTCGCGACGCAGGATCTGCACGCCGAGCGAATGGAAGGTCGCCACCAGCGGGCGCTGCCCTTCGGGCAGGCGCAGCGCCTTGCCGAGACGCTCGGCCATCTCCTGCGCGGCCTTGTTGGTGAAGGTGATCGCGGCGATCGCGCCGGGACGGAAGCCCGCGTCGACCAGATGCACGATCTTCTGCGTGATGACGCGCGTCTTGCCGCTGCCGGCGCCGGCGATGACCAGGCAAGGACCGTCGAGATAGCGGATCGCCTCGCGCTGGGCGGGGTTCAACTGCGCGGACATCGGGGAGGCGGGGGGACGGCGGGCACTGCGAAGGGGAGGCGATTCTAGCAACGCCTCGCGGGGTGAGCGGACGCTATCGCGCAGCGCCGGGCGGGCGCTACCGGGGTCGAGCGGGCCCGGCGCTACTTCGTGCAGGCCGGACCGTGGCTCTGCTGCGCGAGGAAGGCGATGAGATCCGCGCGTTCCTCGGGATCCTTCACGCCGGCGTAGCCCATCGTCGTGCCCGGCACCGCCTTCATCGGATCGGCGAGGAAGCGATCGAGCGTCTTCGCGTTCCACACGATGCCCGATCGCTTCATCGCAGCGGAATAGTCGAAACCGGGCACGCTGCCGGCCTTGCGGCCGATGAGGCCGCAATGGCGCGGCCCGGTACGGTCGTAGGCGAGCGCGTGGCATGCCTCGCAGCGCGTGTAGATCTTCGCGCCCGCTGAGGCGTCGCCCACCGGTGCGGAGGCAGCAGCAAGCATCGGCGCGGCAACGAAGATCGACGCGCACGCAACGCGACGAAGCGATCGGGACGCGCTGTGAAG
>QEVN01000053.1 GCA_003576795.1 Burkholderiales bacterium | reverse complement strand
TCGCTGGAAGACCGGATGGTCAAGCAGTTCATTGCCGGGGAATCGGGGCGCGACGCGGCGCGCGATCCGGTCACCGGCGCCTCGGTCGTCTCGCATGTTCCGCGCCTGCGCGCGCTCGCGCGCAGGCTCGCTTCCGAGGCGGCGGGCGGATCGCCGGCCGGCCCTGCCGCGACGCAGGCCTCGGCGCGCGACGCGCGTCGCCCGCGCAGGCGCCGTCCCGACAACCCGCGCGCGCGCTCCGCGGTGATGCGCGTGGCCGAAAGGACCTGAGGCGGCCATGCTCCGGCTCAACCTCGCGCTCGTCTTCCTGCTGGTGGTGTGCGCGCTCGGCCTCGTCACCTCGCAGGATCGCGCGCGCAAGCTCTTCGGCGACGTCGAGCGCGCGCAGGCGCAGGCCTCGCGCCTCGAGGTGCAGTGGGATCAGCTGCAGATCGAGCAGACCGTGCTGGCCAAGGCTTCGCGCATCGACACGAAGGCGCGTCGCGAGCTGTCGATGGAGTCGATCTCGCCGCAGCGCACGCTGCACCTGGTCGTCGATCCGGTCGAGCGCGTCGTGCGCCTCGGCTCCACCTCGCCGGCCGAAGCCGCGGGAGCCCGCTGATGGCGCGCAGGACCCGCCGCAACGTGCCGATCGCGTCGAACCCGCTGCTGCAGGTGCGGCTGCCGGCGTATCGCTCGCAGCTCGTGATGCTGTTCGTCGCGGTGGCCTTCGTGGCGCTCGCCGCGCGCACCGTCTGGCTGCAGGTGTTCTCGCAGGGATACCTTCAGCAGCAGGGAGAGCTGCGCTACGGCCGCACCATCGAACTGCCGGCCTCGCGCGGCAAGATCTTCGACCGCAACGGCGTCGTGCTCGCGTCGAGCCTGCCGGCGCGCGCGGTGTGGGCGATCCCCGAACAGGTCGAGGCCACGCCGCAGCAGTTCGCCGAACTGGCGAAGCTGCTCGGCACCAGCGAGCGCGAGCTGCGCGGACGGCTTGCCCAGGCGGCCGATCGCAGCTTCGTCTACCTGAAGCGCCAGGTCGACGCCGACGTCGCCGAACGCGTGGCGGCGCTGCGCATCGCCGGCATCCACCAGCAGCGCGAGTACAAGCGCCACTACCCGCAGGGCGAGACGATCGCGCACGTGGTCGGCTTCACCAACGTCGAGGACATCGGCCAGGAAGGCGTCGAGCTGGCGAAGAACCCGGATCTCGCCGGCAAGCCGGGCAGCCGGCGCGTGATCCGCGACCGCTACGGGCGCGTGGTCGAGAACGTGGAGGCGGTGCGCGAACCGCACAACGGCCACGATCTCGCGCTGTCGATCGACAGCACGATCCAGTTCCTCGCCTTCGATGCGCTGCGCGACGCGGTCCACGAGCACAAGGCGAAGGCCGGCGCCGCGGTCGTGCTGGACGTGCGCACCGGCGAGATCCTCGCGCTGGCCAACTGGCCGACCTACAACCCGAACGAGCGCGGCCAGCTCACCGGCGCGCAGCTGCGCAACCGCGCGATCACCGACACCTTCGAGCCGGGTTCGACGATGAAGCCGTTCACCGCGGCGCTCGCGCTCGAGCTGGGCCAGGTGCGTCCCGACACGGTGATCCAGACCGCTCCCGGCCGGCTGAAGATCGGCAGCGCGACGATCGGCGATGCGCATCCGCACGGCCCGCTGACGATCGAGCAGATCGTGCAGAAGTCGTCGAACGTCGGCACCGCGAAGATGGCGCTGGCGATGCCGGCCGAGCGCATGTGGGAGATGTTCTCGTCGGTGGGCCTCGGGCAGGCGCCGCGCATCGGCTTTCCGGGAGCGGTCGCCGGCCGGCTGCGGCCGTATCGCAGCTGGAAGCCGATCGAGCAGGCGACGATGTCCTACGGCTACGGCCTGTCGGTTTCGCTGCTGCAGCTCGCGCGCGCCTACACGGTGTTCGCCACCGACGGCGAACTGCTGCCGGTGTCGATGTTCAAGCACGACGATGCGGTCGGCGGCGAACGCATCGTCACGCCCGCCACCGCGCGCGCGGTTCGGCACATGCTCGAGCTGGCGGCAGGCCCCGGCGGCACCGCGCCGCAGGCGCAGATCTCGGGCTACCGGGTCGCCGGCAAGACCGGCACCGCGCACAAGCGCGACGGCCGGCAGTACGTCAACAAGTACATCGCCTCCTTCGTCGGCTTCGCGCCGGTGTCGGATCCGCGCGTGATCGTCGCGGTGATGATCGACGAGCCGACCGACGGCAAGTACTACGGCGGAACCGTCGCCGCGCCGGTGTTCGCGCGCATCGCCGGCGACACGCTGCGCACGCTGCGCGTTCCGCCGGATTCCACCGTCGTGAAGCTGGAAGTGCCGACCTCGGTCGCCGGGCACGAGGCGGGGGCCGAGCTGTGACCGGCAACGCTGTCGCGGACGACGAGGCCGAACGCGCCGCGCCGCTCGGCGACTGGCTGCGTTCGGCGCTGGCGCCGGGCGCGGCGCTCGTCTCCGACAGCCGTGCGCTGCGCCCGGGCGACGCCTTCCTCGCGTGGCCCGGGGCGCACAGCGACGGACGCCGCTTCGTCGATGCGGCGCGCGCGGCCGGCGCGGCTGCCGTGCTGTACGAGGCAGGCGGCGCCGAGGGCTTCGGCCTGCGCGACGACGATGCTTCGTCCGCGCCCGCGATGCGCGCGGTCGACGGCCTGCGCGAACTGGCCGGGCCGATCGCCGCGCGGTACTACGGGCACCCGGGGCGGCGGCTGCGCGTCGTCGCGGTCACCGGAACGAACGGCAAGACGACGTCCACGCAGTGGATGGCGAGCGGATTCTCCGCCGCAGGCCGGCCTTGCGCGGTGATCGGCACGCTGGGCAGCGGCATCGTCGGTCCGGAAGGCTCGCCGCGGCTGGAAGCCTTCGGGCTGACCACGCCCGATGCGGTGGGCCTGCAACGCATGCTCGCTTCCTTCGCCGACGCCGGCGCGGAACTGGTGGCGATGGAGGCCTCGTCGATCGGCATCGACCAGGGGCGGCTGAACGGACTGCCGATCGAGACCGCGGTGCTGACCAACTTCACGCGCGACCACCTCGACTATCACGGTACCGAGGAAGCGTACCTGGCGGCGAAGCTGCGGCTCTTCTCGTGGCCGGGACTGCGCCACGCGCTGGTCAACGGCGACGATCCGATTGCGCCGAGGGTGCTCGATCCGCTGCCGCCGTCGATCGCATCGCTCGCCTTCGGTCATCTGCCCGGCGAGCACGGCTGGCGCGCGAAGAAGAAGCTGTCGGCGTTTCGCATCGTCGAGCACGCGAGCGGCTCGCAGGTGTCGATCGGCGGCGACTACGGACGCGCCGAGATCCGGCTGCAGACGATCGGCCAGTTCAACGTCGTCAACGCGCTGGCCGCTGCCGGCGTCTGGCTGGTGCACGGCATGCCTTTCGACGAGGCGATGCGGCGGCTCGAGGCGCTGCGGCCGATTCCCGGCCGCATGCAGCGCATCGTCGCCGACGGGCGTCCGCTCGTCGTCGTCGACTACGCGCACACGCCGGATGCGCTGATGAACGTGCTGCACGCGTTGCGGCCGCTCGCGGAATCCCGGCGCGGCGCGCTCTGGTGCGTGTTCGGCGCCGGCGGCGACCGCGATCCGGGCAAGCGCCCGATGATGGGGATGGTCGTCGAGCGCTATGCCGATCACGTCGTCGTCACCAGCGACAATCCGCGCAGCGAGACGCCCTTTCGCATCGTTTCCGACATCCGCGCCGGCTTCATGCGCGAGCCGCGGCTCACCGAGCTCGATCGCGAGCAGGCGATCCGCAAGACGCTGGAGGCGGCGGCGCCCGACGACGTCGTGCTGATCGCCGGCAAGGGGCACGAGACCTGGCAGGAGATCGGCGCCGAGCGGCTGCCGTTCTCCGATCTGGCGGTCGCGCGCCGACTGCTCGGCCTGCCGCAGGCGGACGACGATGCTTGAGCTGCGCGAAGCCTTCGGCTGGCTCTCCGGCGCATGCCTGTACGGCGAGCCGTCGGTGCGCGTGAGCGGCGTGTGCACCGACACGCGCTCGATCGCGCCGGGCGAGCTGTTCGTCGCGCTGCGCGGCGAACGCTTCGACGCGCACGCGTTCATCCCCGCCGCGCAGGAGCGGGGAGCCGCGGCGGTGATCTTCGATCGCTGGGTCGAGGGGATCCGCACGCCGGCCATCCGCGTGGCGGACACGCGTCGCGCGCTCGGCGAGATCGCCCGCGGCTGGCGCTCCCGCCTGCCGGTGCGCGTGGTCACCGTCGCCGGCGCGAACGGCAAGACGACGGTCAAGGAGATGCTCTCGGCCGTGCTCGCGCAGGCCTACGGCGCGGACGCGCGCCTGGCCACGCAGGGCAACCTGAACAACGACGTCGGCGTTCCGCTGACGCTGCTGCGGCTGCGCATGCAGCACCGCGCGGCGGCGATCGAGCTGGGCACCAACCATCCCGGCGAGATTGCCTGGCTGGCGCAGGTCGCGCGGCCCGACGTCGCGCTGGTGAACAACGCGCAACGCGAACACCAGGAGTTCCTCGATGGCACCGAAGGCTCTGCACGCGAGAACGGCGCGTCGATCGCCGCGTTGTCCGGCGAGGGCATCGCGGTCTTTCCGGCCGACGATCCGCAGGCGCCGCTGTGGCGAGCGCTTGCCGGGCCGCGGCGGCGGATCGAATTCGGCCTCGATGACGCATTGCAGCGCTTCGAGGTCGCCGCGGCCGCGAACGCCGAGTCCGCGCGGTTCGAGATGAAGATCGGCCAGGCGCGCGCGACGGTGCGGCTGCCGGTCGAGGGACTGCACAACGTGCGCAACGCGCTGGCCGCCGCTGCCTGCGCGCATGCGCTGGGCATCGACGCCGCGACCATCGCCGCCGGCCTCGAGCGGTGCGCTCCGCCGCCCGGGCGCCTCGTGCGCCGCCGCGCCGCCGCCGGAGCAGCGCTGATCGACGATACGTACAACGCGAACCCCGACTCGGTGCGTGCCGCGATCGACGTGCTGGCGCGCTGCGCGGGCCTGCGCGTGCTCGTGCTCGGCGACATGGGCGAGGTCGGCGAACGCGGCCCCGAGTTCCATCGCGAAGTCGGCGACTACGCGCGCGAGCGCGGCATCGAACGGCTGCTCGCGATCGGCGCGGCCAGCGCGGCGACGGTGCAGGCCTTCGGCGCGGGCGCCGCGCACCACGACGACGTCGACTCGCTGGTCGCGGGCGTTGCGGCGCTGGCCGGCGAGGGCGCGACCGTGCTCGTCAAGGGTTCGCGCTTCATGCGGATGGAGCGCGTGGTCGCCGCGCTCGCGCAGGCGCCGGTGGCTGCCTGACGATGCTGCTCGAACTCACCCAATGGCTGGCGAAGGACACGCGCTCCTTCGCCGTGTTCGGCTACATCACGCTGCGCGCGGTGCTGGCCGCGCTCACCGCGCTGGCCATCGGGCTGCTCTTCGGTCCGTCGCTGATCCGCAAGCTCGTCGGCATGAAGATCGGGCAGGCGGTGCGCAGCGACGGTCCGCGCACGCACCTGACGAAGTCGGGCACGCCGACCATGGGCGGCGCGCTGATCCTGATCTCGGTGGCCGCGGCGACGCTGCTGTGGGCCGACCTGTCGAACCGCTTCGTCTGGATCGTGCTGATCGTCACGCTCGGCTTCGGCTGGATCGGCTGGATCGACGACTACCGCAAGATCGTGCACCGCGATCCGCGCGGGATGTCGGCGAAGCAGAAGATCTTCTGGCAATCGCTGATCGGCATCGTCGCTTCGGTCTATCTCGCGTTCTCGGTTCCGGCGCAGTCGAACGCCGACGCCTTCGCGCTGTTCGCCGACTGGGTCTCGCACGGCTTCACCGACCTGCCGGCGCGCGCCGACCTGATCGTTCCCTTCTTCAAGAACGTCGCGTATCCGCTGGGCGTCTACGGCTTCATCGTCCTCACCTGGCTCGTCATCGTCGGCTCGAGCAACGCGGTGAACCTCACCGACGGCGCCGACGGCCTGGCGATCCTGCCGGCAGTGATGGTGGGCTCGGCGCTCGGCCTGTTCGCCTACGTGACCGGCAACGCGGTATTCGCGAAATACCTGCTGATTCCGCACATTCCCGGCGCGGGCGAACTCACCGTCTTCTGCGCGGCGATCGCCGGCGCGGGCCTGGGCTTCCTCTGGTACAACGCGTACCCCGCGCAGGTGTTCATGGGCGACGTGGGCGCGCTCGCGCTCGGCGCCGCGCTCGGCACGGTGGCGGTGATCGTCCGCCAGGAGATCGTGCTGTTCATCATGGGCGGCGTCTTCGTCGCCGAGACGCTGTCGGTGATGCTGCAGGTCGGGTACTTCAAGTACACGAAGCGCCGCTACGGCGAGGGGCGCCGCATCCTGCGGATGGCGCCGCTGCACCACCACTTCGAGGTGGGCGGCATCAAGGAGAGCCAGGTCGTCGTGCGTTTCTGGATCGTCACGATGATGCTGGTGCTGTTCGGCCTGTCGACGCTGAAGCTGCGCTGATGAGCGGAAGCACGCTGCCGCAACCCGGGCTCTTCGACGTCGCCGGCCGCACCGCGCTCGTGCTCGGGCTGGGCGACTCGGGCGCGGCGATGGCGCGCTGGCTCGCGCGCCAGGGCGCGCGCGTGCGCGTGGCGGACACGCGCAGCGCCGAGGGCGCCGGCTTGCCCGCGTGGCCGGCGTTGCGCGATTCGATCGCCGACCTGCGCTACGTCGGCGGCGCGCCGTGGTCCGACGCCTGGCTCGACGGCGTCGACCTCGTCGCGTGGAGTCCGGGACTGTCGATCGAGAAGGGCGACCCGGCGCAGTTCCATGCGCGCGCGCTCGCGCGCGGCGTCGCGGTGGCGGGCGAACTGGAGCTGTTCGCGCAGGCGCTCGCCGACCTGCGCGAGAACGGCTACGCGCCGAAGCTGATCGCGATCACCGGAACCAACGGGAAGACGACGACGACCGCGCTCGCCGCGCACCTGTGCCGCGAAGCGGGCGTGGACGTCGTCAGCGCGGGCAACATCCGCCCGCCGATGCTCGACGCGCTGCGCGAGGCGCTCGATGCCGACCGCCTGCCGGCCGTCTGGGTGCTCGAGCTGTCGAGCTTCCAGCTCGCGCTCGCGCGCAGCCTCGCGCCCGACGCCGCGGCGATCGTCAACGTCGACGAGGACCACCTCGACTGGCACGCGTCGATGCGCAGCTACGTCGACGCGAAGCAGCGCATCTACGCGCACGCGAAGCTGGCCGTGTTCGATCGCGGCGACGCGCGCGCGGCGCCGTCCGCGCCCGGCCCCGCGCTGAGGCTCGTCTCCTTCGGCGCCGACGCGCCCGCCGGCGCCGGCGATTTCGGCATCGTGCGCGAGCACGGCATCGACTGGCTCGCGCATGCGCAGCCGGAAGACGACCCCGCCGGCGCGTCGCCGCGCCGACGCCGCGTGCCGGCGGGTTTTCACGTGCGGCGCCTGATGCCGGCCGACGCGTTGCGCATCCGCGGGACGCACAACCACCTGAACGCGCTGGCGGCGCTCGCCCTGTGCGACGCGATCGGCGTGCCGATGGCGAAGATGCTGCACGGGCTGCGCTCGTACGCCGGCGAGCCGCATCGCTGCCAGCTGGTGGCGACCCTCGACGGCGTCGAGTACTACGACGACAGCAAGGGGACGAACGTCGGCGCCACCGTGGCCGCGCTGCGCGGGCTCGGCAAGCGCTGCCGGCTGATCGCCGGCGGCGACGGCAAGGGCCAGGACTTCTCCGCGCTCGTCGAACCGGTGCGCGCGCACGCGGCGTCGGCCTACCTGATCGGCGTCGACGCGCCGCGGCTGCAGCAGGCGCTCGCCGCGAGCGGAGTGCCGATCGCGCGCTGCGACTCGCTCGAGGAAGCGGTGCGGCGTGCGCACGACGACGCGCGCGAAGGCGAGGCGGTGCTGCTGTCGCCGGCCTGCGCGAGCCTCGACATGTTCCGCAACTACGAGCACCGCGGCCGCTGCTTCGTGCAGGCGGTGCGCGCGCTCGATCCATCGGAGGCTGCGGCGGACGAAGCGATGCCAGGCGCCGTGGGCGAGGCGGCGAACGACCGCGCCGGAGAGTCGCCGTGCTGAGCCTGCGTCTTCCGGGTCGCCTGCGCATCGGGCGGGGCGCCGCCGCTGCCGCCGGCGCGGTGCGCTTCGAGCGACGGCGCTCGATGCGCGCGGCGCCGTCGCGTGCGGCGCACAGCATCGACCACGCGCTGCTGTGGGTGGTCGGTGCGCTGCTGCTGCTCGGCCTGGTGATGGTGTACTCGGCGTCGATCGCGCTGCCCGACTCGAATCGCTTCTCGAGCTACTCGTCGACGTTCTTCCTCGTGCGGCACGGCTTCGCGCTCGCCGTCGGCGGCGTCGCCGCGCTCGCCGCGTTCTCGGTTCCGGTCGCGCGCCTGCACGAATCGGCGAAATGGCTGTTCCTGCTCGGGCTCGTGCTGCTCGTCGTGGTGCTGATTCCGGGCATCGGCAAGGAGGTCTACGGGGCGCGCCGCTGGCTGTCGCTGTACGTGCTGAACCTGCAGCCGTCGGAGCTGATGAAGCTCTTCGTCGTGCTGTACGCCGCCGACTTCACGGTGCGCAAGCAGGACTCGATGCAGAGCGTGCGCAAGGGCTTCCTGCCGATGGGCGCGGCCGTCGCGCTGGTCGGGCTGCTGCTGCTGCTCGAACCCGATCTCGGCGCCTTCATCGTCATCGCCGCGGTGGCGATGGGGCTGCTCTTCCTCGGCGGCGTGAACGGCCGGCTGTTCGCCTCGCTCGTCGTCATCGCGGCGACGACTTTCTCGCTGCTGATCTGGCTGTCGCCGTGGCGGCGCGAGCGCATCTTCGCGTATCTCGATCCCTTCGACGCGGCCAACGCGCTGGGCAAGGGCTACCAGCTGTCGCATTCGCTGATCGCCTTCGGCCGCGGCGAGCTGTTCGGGGTGGGGCTCGGCGCGTCGGTCGAGAAGCTGCACTACCTGCCCGAGGCGCACACCGACTTCCTGCTCGCGGTGATCGGCGAGGAGCTCGGCCTGGTCGGCGTGCTCACGGTGGTCGTGCTGTTCTTCTGGTTCACGCGGCGCGCCTTCGAGATCGGCCGGCAGTCGATCAAGCTCGAGCGCACCTTCGCCGGCCTGGTCGCCAAGGGCATCGGCCTGTGGATCGGCGTGCAGGCCTTCATCAACATGGGCGTGAACACCGGCCTGCTGCCCACCAAGGGCCTGACGCTGCCGCTGATGAGCTACGGCGGCAGCGGCATCCTCGTGAACTGCGTCGCGGTCGCGATCCTGCTTCGCGTGGACTGGGAGAACAGGAAGCTGATGAGGGGCCTCGCATGACCGGCCGAACCATCCTCATCATGGCCGGCGGCACCGGCGGCCACGTGATGCCCGGGCTCGCCGTCGCCGCCGAGATGCGCGCGCGCAACTGGAGCGTCGTCTGGCTCGGCAACCCGGCCGGCATGGAGGCGACGCTCGTGCCGAAGCACGGCATTCCGATGCAGTGGGTGCGCGTCGGCGGCGTGCGCGGCAAGGGGCTCCTCACGCGGCTGCTGCTGCCGTTCACGCTGCTGCGCGCCTTCGCGCAGAGCGTGCGCGCGCTGCGCACGACGCAGCCGGCGGTCGTTCTCGGCATGGGCGGCTACGTCGCCTTTCCCGGCGGCATGATGGCTTCGCTGCTGAACCGTCCGCTCGTCGTGCACGAGCAGAACTCGGTCGCCGGCCTGACGAACCGGCTGCTCGCGCGCCTGGCCGACCGCGTGCTCGAGGCCTTCCCCGGCACGCTGCCCGGCGCGCGCTGCTGCGGCAATCCGTTGCGCGCGGAAATGATCCGTCGCGACGATCCGCTCGAGCGCTATGCGAAGCGCAGCGGAGCGCTTCGCCTGCTCGTCGTCGGCGGCAGTCTCGGCGCGCAGGCGCTGAACGAGGTCGTTCCGCAGGCGATCGCGGCGATGCCGGAAGCGGTGCGCCCGCAGATCGTGCACCAGAGCGGACGCGACCGGCGCGAAGCGCTCGAAGCGCGCTATCGCGAGCTGGGCATCGCCGCGCACGTCGTCGAGTTCGTCGAAGACATGGCGGGCGCCTACGAGTGGGCCGACCTCGTCGTGTGCCGCGCGGGCGCGATGACCGTCGCCGAGATCGCCGCCGCGGGCGTCGCCAGCCTGCTCGTGCCTTTCCCGCATGCGGTGGACGACCACCAGACCGGCAACGCGCGCTTCCTGGCGGACGAGGGCGCGGCGCTGCTCGTGCCGCAGGCTCAGCTCGATGCGGCCTCGCTCGCGCAGCGGCTGGCCTCGCTCGACCGCGAGTCGCTCGCGCGAATGGCGGTGCACGCGCGCGCTCTCGCGCGCCCCGACGCGACGCGCGAGGTCGCCGACGTCTGCGAGGAGGCCGCGCGTCTGCGCGGCGTGCGCGCATGAAGCATCGCGTCAAGCACATCCACTTCGTCGGCATCGGCGGCTCGGGGATGAGCGGCATCGCCGAGGTGCTGCTGAACCTCGGCTACCGCGTCAGCGGCTCCGACGTCGCCGCCGGGCCGGCGACGCGCCGCCTCGAGGCGCTCGGCGCGACGGTGCGCGCCGGGCACGACGCGGTCCACATCGAAGGCGCCGACTGCGTCGTCGTCTCCACCGCGGTGCGCGGCGACAACCCGGAGGTGATCGCCGCCCGCCAGCGCCGCGTGCCGATCGTGCCGCGCGCGATGATGCTCGCCGAGCTGATGCGGCTGCGCCGCGGCATCGCGATCGCCGGCACGCACGGCAAGACGACGACGACCAGCCTCGTCGCGTCGGTGCTCGCCGCCGGCGGCCTCGACCCCACCTTCGTGATCGGCGGACGCCTGAACAGCGCCGGCGCCAACGCGCGGCTCGGCGCCGGCGAATATATCGTCGTCGAGGCCGACGAGTCCGATGCGTCGTTCCTGAACCTGTCTCCGATGATCGCCGTCATCACGAACATCGACGCCGACCACATGGAGACCTACGGCCACGACTTCGCGCGGCTGCGCCAGGCCTTCGTCGAGTTCACGCAGCGCCTGCCCTTCTACGGCGCGGCCGTGCTCTGCGTGGACGACCCGCACGTGCGCGAGATCCTGCCCTTCGTCTCGCGGCCGGTGCTCGGCTACGGGCTGGGGGCCGACGCGCGCATCCGCGCGGTCGACGTCCAGGCCGACGGCTCGCGGATGCGCTTCACCGTGCTGCGCGAGGGCGCCGAGCCGATGCCCGTCGTGCTGAACGCTCCGGGCGTGCACAACGTGCGCAACGCGCTGGCGGCGATCGCCGTGGCCGACGAGCTGGACGTCGACGACGCGGCGATCCGCTCGGCGCTCGAGCACTTCACCGGCGTCGGGCGGCGCTTCCAGTCCTACGGCGAGGTCGCGATCGACCCGGCACGTGGGGGCGGGCGCTTCACGCTGATCGACGACTACGGACATCACCCCGCCGAGATGGAGGCGACGCTGGCCGCCGCGCGCGGCGCATTCCCCGGGCGACGGATCGTCCTCGCCTTCCAGCCGCATCGCTACACGCGCACGCGCGACCTGTTCGAGGACTTCGTGCGCGTGCTCTCGGGCGCCGATGCGCTGCTGCTCGCCGACGTCTATCCGGCCGGCGAGCCGCCGATCGTGGCGGCCGACGGCCGCGCGCTCGCCCGCGCGCTGCGCGTCGCCGGCAAGGTCGAACCCGTGTTCGTCGACGACATCGCCGCGATGCCGCGCGCGATCCTCGATGCGGCGCGCGACGGCGACGTGGTGCTGACGATGGGCGCGGGCTCGATCGGCTCGGTCGCGCAGGCGATCGTGGAGATGAAGTGATGGAAGCGACGACGATCGATCCGAAGGCGATGGGCAAGGTCGCCGTGCTGTGCGGCGGGCGCTCGGCCGAGCGCGACGTCTCGCTGATGTCGGGCACGGGCGTGCTGAACGCGCTGCGCGCCTGCGGCGTCGATGCGCACGCCTTCGATCCGGCGCAGCGCCCGCTCGACGATCTCGTGCGCGAGGGCTTCGCGCGCGCGTTCATCGCGCTGCACGGCCGCTACGGCGAGGACGGCACGGTGCAGGGCGCGCTCGAGCTGCTCGGCATCCCGTACACCGGCAGCGGCGTCATGGCCTCGGCGATCGCGATGGACAAGGTCTACGCCAAGCGCATCTGGATGACGCACGGCCTGCCCACGCCCGGCTTCGAGCTGGTCCGCTCGGCGCGGCAGGTTCTCGAAGCGGGGCAGCGGCTCGGGCTGCCGATGGCGGTCAAGCCGAGCCGCGAAGGCTCGACGATCGGCTTCACGAAGCTGCTCTCGCTCGACGCGGCGACGGCGGCCTTCGACGCGGCGCGCGCGCACGACGTCGACGTGCTGTGCGAGGAGTTCGTCGACGGACGCGAGCTGACGGTGGCGGTACTGGGCAGCGGCGACGAGGCGCGCGCGCTGCCGATCATCGAGATCGTCGCCCCCCAGGGGAACTACGACTACAACAACAAGTACTTCAGCGACGACACGCGCTATCTGTGCCCGGCGCCGCTGGCCCCGAAGCTCGCCGAAGCGATCGCCGCGCTGTCGCTGGCGGCCTATCGCGCGATCGCCTGCGAAGGCTGGGGCCGCGTCGACGTGATGCTTCGCCGCGGCGACGACGCGCCCTTCCTGCTCGAGGTGAACACTTCGCCCGGAATGACCGGCCACTCGCTGGTGCCGATGGCCGCGCGCGCGGTGGACATCTCCTACGAGCAGCTGTGCCTGCGCATCCTCGCGTCGGCCAGCCTGAAGATCGGGGGGGACGCTTGAGCGGCCTGTGGAACGACGCGCGCGCGCTGAACGCGCTCGCCAACGCGCTGCTCGGCGCGACGCTGCTGGCCGCGATGGCCGCCGGCGCATGGTGGGTCTCGCAGCGGCCGTTCTTCACGCTCGCGCACGTGCGCATCGACGCCGTGCCCGGGCATGAGCTGCAGCGCGTCTCGCCGACGCAGCTGCGCTCGGCCGTCGCGCGGCGCGTGCAGGGGAATTTCTTCGCCGTCGACCTCGACGCGGTACGCGCGGTGTTCGAGTCGGTGCCGTGGGTGCGCCGCGCCGGCGTGCGCCGCGTCTGGCCCGACGGGCTCGAGGTGTCGCTCGAGGAGCATCGCGCGCTCGCGCTGTGGGACGACGGACGCATCGTCAACACCTTCGGCGAGCTGTTCGTGGCCAACCTGGCCGAAGCCGAGGAAGACGGCGAGCTGCCGCAGTTCTCCGGCCCGGAGGGCACGGCGCTGCAGGTCGCCCGCCGCTATGCCGAGCTGCGCGAAGCGGTCGCCGCGATCGACGTGCAGCCCGATGCCCTGTCGTTGTCGGCGCGCCATGCCTGGACGCTGCGCCTGGACGACGGCACGACGCTGCTGCTCGGGCGCGACCAGGGCATGCCGGTCGAGCGACGCCTCGCGCGATGGGTCCAGGCCTGGCCGGTGGTCGCCGCGACGCTGAACCGGCGCGCCGAGGTGATCGACCTGCGCTACCCGAACGGCTTCGCGATCCGCCCGCTCGCGCGGCTCGAGCACGACGACAAGGACGCCGGCCGCCTTCGCCCGGCCGCCCACCACCCCGCACCGCCCCGCGCCCGATCCGAGCGCCCGCATCGACAGCGATAACAAATGACCAGAGACGCCAAGGACCTGATCGTCGGCCTCGACATCGGAACGTCGAAGATCGTGGCGATCGTCGCCGAGATGCGGCCCGACGGCCACTACGAGATCGTCGGGCTCGGCCAGCACGACTCGCGCGGGCTGAAGAAGGGCGTGGTCGTGAACATCGAGTCGACGGTGGCGTCGATCCAGCACGCGCTCGAGGAAGCCGAGCTGATGGCCGACTGCAAGATCCGCACGGTCTACACGGGGATCGCCGGCAGCCACATCCGCAGCTTCAACTCCAGCGGCATGGTGGCGATCAAGGACAAGGAGGTCACCGAGGCCGACATGGCCCGCGTGATCGAGACCGCCAAGGCGGTGAACATCCCCACCGACCAGCAGATCCTGCACGTGCTGGCGCAGGAATTCATCATCGACGGCCAGGAGGACATCCGCGAGCCGATCGGCATGAGCGGCGTGCG
>QEVN01000052.1 GCA_003576795.1 Burkholderiales bacterium | reverse complement strand
GTGTGCACGCTCGTCGTGCTGCTGGTGGCGCCGCGGCGTTTTCCGCTGGCCCCGGAAACGTCGGCTCCCGTCCGTTGAGCGGGCATCGCGATCGGGATTCTTCCGCGGTCGTCGATTCCCGCCTCACCGCCACTCCGGCGCCGCCGCCAACCCGACCAGCGCCATCAGTCCCCACACCGCCAGCGCCATGCCGCCGCAGTAGTACAGCGCGAGGTGGAAACGAAACGACAGCGGCTGGTCGTCGCGGTTCGGTCGATAGGGACGCAGGAAATTCGAGCCGGCCGGCAGCTCACCCGACTGCTGGCCTTTCCAGGCCACGGCCAGGACCAGCGCGCCCAGTGCGATCAGGATCAGCGCGCGGATCATGCCGGCCTGCGCCTCCCCGCACCGCTCAGCCGGCGCAGGAGCATCAGCAGCAGAATCACGCCAGCGCTCGTGGCGCCGGCCATCAGGATCTCGAACGGCAGCAGGTTGTGCGAGGTGGGATCGCGCGAAACGTCGACCACGATGCGCAGCACGACGAAGATCATCATCGTCGCCGGCACGGCCGCGGCGATGCGCCAGCCTCCCTCCCATCGCCACGCCATCCAGATCGGCGCGACGAAGCCGAGCAGGCCGAGCCCGACCGTGCCCGCGAGGAAGCCGACGATCAGCGTGTCGGTTCCGGCACTCTCGGTGCGGCTTTCGTATTCCTGCCGAGCGCGTTTCTCGGCGACCTGCTTGTGCTCCTGCAGGCGGGCGAGCCACGCCGGTTCCGACTCCGGCCCCCGGGGCGCGCTGCCCTGCACGACGTGCACGGCATATCGGGCGACGACCGGCGTGCTGTTCACGCCGCCATTGCCTGCCTTGATCCTTACCTCGTCGACTTCGTCGCCCGGTTCCCAGAGGAAGAACGAGACGAAGGCCTCGCCCTCGCCCGAGTAGCGCAGCGACGTGCTCGTTCCCGCCTTCACCGGCTTGCCGCGATGAAACGGTTCGACCCAGATCCCGACGGGCGTGTCGCTGGCCCAGGCCAGGCGCAGGTAGTAGTTCTGCTGGCGTGCCAGCGTCACCGAGTCGCCGGCGGGCCAGGTTTCGACGACGCGCACGGTGGTGGTAGCGCCGGCCCATCCGGCCGGAACCAGCAGGAGCATCAGCACCATCGGTATTGCGCGAAGCAGCGGATGCATCGATTCCCCTCGCCGGTCCGGAGAGGCCGGGGCCCGCCTTGCCACGCGGGGCCGGCCCGTTCGTCCGCGATTCTGCGGCGAGGCGATCCGCGACGGTTCGCGGCGCATGCTGCGTGGATCGACCAGGGCGACGAGTGGCCGGCCGCGTTTCGCAACTCCCGAGCCCGCCGCGGCGTACCCTTGGACGCAGACGTGAACGAAGGATGCCGCCTGGACAATGGCTTTCGTCTTCGACAACACCTATGCCCGCGAACTGGCCGACACCTACGTGCCGTGGAAGCCGGTTGCCGTGCCGCAGCCGCGGCTGCTGTTCCTGAACCGCGAGCTCGCCATCGAACTCGGCCTGGACGCCGAAGCGCTCGACGGCGAGGAGCTCGCGCCGCTGTTCGCCGGCAACGTGTTGCCCGAGGGCGCAGAGCCGCTGGCGCAGGCCTACGCCGGCCACCAGTTCGGCATGTTCTCGCCGCAACTCGGCGACGGTCGCGCCGTGCTGCTGGGCGAGGTGATCGACCGCTCGGGCCGGCGGCGCGACATCGCGCTCAAGGGGTCGGGCCGCACGCCCTTCGCGCGCGGCGGCGACGGCAAGGCAGCGGTCGGTCCGATGCTGCGCGAAGCGCTGATCGGCGAATGGATGCACGCGGTGGGCATTCCCAGCACGCGCGCGCTGGCCGTCGTCGCCACCGGCGAACCCGTCTACCGCGAGGAGCCGTTGCCCGGCGCGGTGCTCACGCGCGTGGCGTCCAGCCACTTGCGCGTGGGAACGCTGCAGTTCTTCGCGGCCCGCGGCGAGCGCGACACGCTGCGCCGCCTGGTCGATTATGCGATCGCGCGACACGATCCCGAACTGGTGAACGAGCCCCATCGCTACGAGGCGCTGCTGCGCGCGGTCGCCGCTCGCCAGGCGCGGCTCGTCGCGCAGTGGATGAACGTCGGCTTCATCCACGGCGTGATGAACACCGACAACATGACGCTGTCGGGCGAGACCATCGACTACGGGCCGTGCGCCTTCCTCGAAGCCTACGACCCGGCGACGGTGTTCAGCAGCATCGACGAGGCAGGTCGCTATGCCTATGCCAACCAGCCGCGGATCGCCCGCTGGAATCTCGCGCGTCTTGCCGAGACGCTCGTGATGCTGATGGCCGATCCGGACGATGAAGCAGCGGTGAAGCAGGCGGTGGCAAGGCTCATCGAAGCGATCGACGCGTTCCCCGCGCTGTACGAGGATGCGCTGCGCGAAGGGCAGCGCGCGAAGCTCGGCTTGCCGCCGGGTCCTTCTCCGGATACGGCGGCCGATGCCGCACTCGCCGACGACTGGCTGGCGATGCTGCACGCGCAGCGCGTCGACTTCACGCTCGCGTGGCGCCGATTGGCCGACGCGGCACAGGGAGACGAGGCGCCGCTGCGCGCGCTGTTCACCGATTTCGCCTCGCTCGACGCATGGCTCGCGCGCTGGCGCGCTCGTTGCGCGGCCGGCGACGGTTTCGCGCGGGCGCAGCGGATGCGGCGCGTCAACCCGTGGGTGATCCCGCGCAATCACCGCGTCGAGGAAGCGCTGTCGGCGGCGTGGCGCGAAGACGACCTCGCCGTCTTCGACGCTCTGCTCGCGGCCTTGCGCGAGCCCTTCGACGAGTCGGACGCGCAGGCGTATTACGCGGAGCCGGCCTCGCCGGAATCGACTGCGGGGTACCGGACGTTCTGCGGCACGTGATCGGCGGCGGTCGCGGCGGATTCGCTGCCCGGCACGCTTCGTCAGCCTCCCTGCGGCACCTTCGCGCGCACCAGCGTCGAGCCGTCGGGCGCGCGCAGTTCGTACGACTGGATCGACGTGAGGATCGTGCCGCCGCCGGCCCCGGGCTGCACGCCGGCGATGCGCAACTGGACGTCGAGCTGCGTGCCGCCGCGCGCCGTGCGATCGCGGACCAGTTCCGCCTGGGCGGTGGGTACCGACCAGTGCTGCGCGGTTTCTCCGTTGACGAACTGCACCGTCACGCCGTGGCTCAAGGCTTTGTAGTCGAACTGCGAGCCCGGCGACAGCGCGCCGATCGTGAACTCCTGGTAGCCGGGGTCGTAGTCGCTCAGGCCGGCGTTCGACACCGACAGGCGCAGGCGCCCGATGTTGCGCACGGCGGCGAATGCGGCTTCGAGCTCTG
The DNA here is from genome assembly GCA_003576795.1 of Burkholderiales bacterium. Taxonomy (GTDB): domain Bacteria; phylum Pseudomonadota; class Gammaproteobacteria; order Burkholderiales; family Burkholderiaceae_E; genus Zeimonas. The sequence continues at coordinate 10,943 of QEVN01000052.1, read as the reverse complement.
CCCGTACCGCGTTGCGTTGTGCGGCCTTGTCGGCCGGGCGCGCCGTCTGTACCCGCCTGTCGTCCTCCACCCATCGATCGATCGGCGGGTCGATGCCGGCCAGGTCGAAGTACAGCAGCACCATCGTCGTCGCATCCGGGTTGACCGCTACGCGCGTTCGAGCGGCCATCGGATCGGCGCTCGCCGCCGATGCGCTTGCACCCGGCGCGGCGGCGGCGGAGGACAGCACCGCCGATGCGCAGCCGAGCGCGAGCGCGGCGACGACGGCGAGCGTCGTCGCCGGCGCTCGCAGACGCGCGCGATCGTGCCGTCGGTCGGCCCCGCGATGGACGACGCTCACAGCGTCGGTCCCTTCGCGTTCTTCGATGCGCGCTCGACTTCGCCGGCGCGGCGCTGCTGGTCGGCCTGGCGCAGCGCCTGCTCGGTCGCGGCGATGCGCTTGTAGCCGCCGCCCATGTCGACGACGCCGACCATCATGTATTCGACGAGCGCCTTGTTGTCGCGCTTGGGTCGCAGGTCGGCCGAGACGACGATTCCGCAGTCGGGCGTGAGGTTCACGCCTGCGTCCGGGTCGGCGGCGCCCATGCATTTCCGGTAGAGCGGCGAGGTCTCGCCGATGCGCCGGCCGAGCGGATCGTAGGCCCAGGTGACGAGGAGGCGCCCGTCGCCCGCGTCCTGGCGCTGCGTCGGTTCACCGTACTTCCCGATCAGCGCCTTCTCGACCGCCTGCACCGTCATGTCCTGCCCGTCGGCCGGGCGTTCCTTGCGCGCGGCGCTCAACACCCGTTCGTCGCCGGGCACGCCCATCGTGCCGACGAACCATTTGACTTCGCCGGGCTGGAGGTCTTCGCGGCGGGCGTTCATGCCGCGCGCCATTGCGTCGCGCTGCATCTCGGCCATGATCTGCCGGCCGGTGCGTTCCACCTGCGGCTTCGCGATCGTCGCATTGAAGCCCTGGCGGATCTTCTGGCCATAGGACTGGATCGAGAAGCCGCGACCGTTCTCCGGGCTGACGACCAGCAGCGGATTGCTGCACATCACGGTGGCGGTCGCATCGTCCCAGCTCATCCCGGGCTGCACGCCGACCACGTCGACCACCGGGGCACCGGCAGCATGCGGCACCGGCTTTGCTCCCGGCGGGCACTTCAGGTCGCCGCGTGCTGCTCGCGCGACTTCCTCGGCACTCGCACCGGCAGCGTAGGCGGCAGGGCCCATGACCAGCGCTGCGGCGGCGGCGAGCGCGTACAGGCAGCGTGTCGTCCGAGGCCCGAGCGTGCGGTTCGCAAGTGCATTCCTTCGATTTGCGGCAGCGTTCATTTTCCGAGTCCCTTGAACAACTGGATCATCTGGCCGACCGCCTGGACGGCCTGCGTGGCGTCGTTCGCGCCCTGCGGGGCGTCCGCTGCGTACTGACCTCCGGCCGGCAGCAGGGCACCTCCGATCGTCCCGGCTTCGAGACCGGCGACGCCGGCGCCGAGCCCGCTGCTTGCCGTGAGCTGGGAGAAGCTCAGTGCGTAGTCGCGCTGGGTGCGCACCTGCTGGTTGCCGATGACGGCGAGCTGGGCCAGCGTCAGGTCGAGGCTGAAGACGTTGCCCGGCACCGTATGGCCCTTCCTGTACTGCAGGATGCGTTCGAAGGACGCTTCTCGCGCCTCGCCCGGAGCGAGCCGGAACTGCGGATCTGCGCGGTTGCGGCTGACCTCGCCGATGCCCTGCACGTAGCGTGTCTCCGAGATGCTCGAGCGCCCCCAGCCGTACGCGTTTCCCCGGTCGTCGGTGAGCGAGGCGCTGCCCACCCGATAGCCGATGATGATCGGCTCGTTGCCCAGGTTCCGGATGCGCAACGTGGTGCGCACACTGTGGTAGTTGTTGGTGCGGCCCGAATCCGTGACGTTCACCTTGACCACCTGCGACATCAGCGGTCCGTCGACACGGCAGTTCGGTGCGCCGTTGCAGGGATCGGCCGCGTTGGCCGAGCACGCGACTCCGGCGGCCAGCAGCAATCCGATCGCGTTGCGCAGCGTGCCGTGAGCCGGCAGGCACGGACCCTGGAAGGCGGTGTACTTCCTCATGATCTCCTCGCGAAGACGATTGTCCTGCGGGGAAATCTAGGTCGCGCGCGCGGGCGGCGCACCTCCCGAATGGGAGGGAAATTCTCCGCAGGCGCTATGAGTGGCGGCGTCCGAGGAGCAGCGCCACCAGCTCGGCCTGCCGATGCGTTCGCGTTTTCTGGAAGAGGATCTTCAGGTAGCCGCGTGCAGTGCCGTAGCCGATGCCGCAGCGCTCGGCCGCTTCGCGCAGCCCGCAGCCGGCGGCGAGCTGCACGGCCAGGCGCGATTCCGCGCGCGTGAAGCGGTGGCGCTCGCCGACGCTTCGCAGGTCGTCGTCCGGATCGGGGCGCGCCTGCGCGAAGGTCAGCAGCACGTAGGTGCGCAGCGGCACATAGCCGAGCGTGCCGCCCCGCACCGGAATCGCCCGTACCTCGAGCGCGCTCCCGTCGACGCCTTGCACCGCGAGACCGTCGTTGCGAGGCGCAAGTCCGAGCGCGGCGTCGGCGATCAGCGCGGCGAGCGCCTGCCTCGCGGGCTGCACGCGCGCGCGCAGTCGACCGGCTCTCGATTCGAGCACGGTGCCGTCCTGCAGCCAACGCTCGAGCACGGGATTGGCGTGACGCAATGCTCCGCGATCGTCGACCAGCGCATAGCCCTCGGGCAGCGAGTCCAGTGCGGTCAGGCACAGCCGTTCCGACTGTCTCGCCGTGTCCAGCCGGATACAGAAGGCGAGCGCGCGCTGGAAGTGCGGTGCGAGCGCCTGCATACCAGCGACGTCGTCGTCGTCGAACGGCGGCAGTTCCGAGGGCCGGAACAGAGACAGGTTGGCGACCACGCCCCGCTGTGAATACGGCGTCACGCCGATCGTGTGCGCGAAGTACTGCGGGCGCATCCATTCGTTGAAGTAGGTGGAGCGCCGAAGAATGTCGGGATCGCCGGTGAATCGCGCCAGGCTCTCCGCCGTACGCACCGTACCGGGGCGGTGCAGCTGCGCGGTGTACCGCGCCCACGGGTTGTCGGGATGGAAGTACAGCGGATTGAACTGCTGCAGCCAGCCCGACGTCACGCCCTGCAGCTCGATGACGCGGGTGCGACGCGCGGCGAAGTCGAGGAAATAGAGCGCCTCCATGTTGCTGCCGTAGCGCTCGTGCAGCAGGCGCATCGCGTTGCGCCAGCCGCCGCCTTCCATCGGCGCGGCATAGATCGCCTCGATCAACTCGTCGGGGGGCTGCGTTCGCATCGTGCGGCTCGCTCGCGCCGGCAGATCTATGTGAGGTGCGTCGTCGGATGATACCGGCCGGTGGCGCCGCGTGCGACAGTGCGCGCTCGCTCGACGCGCGGGGACGGCCATGCATAATCGCAGGCACGTCGCGCCCCTTCCCATGCCCGATTCCGATCCGCGCCGTTTCCCCGCCTTCCCCGCAAGACTGCGGCGCGCATTCGTCGCAGCGACGGCGTGGCTGGCCCTGGCCGGGCTTGCCGGGCCCGCTTGCGCCCAGCCGCCGCTCGTCCTGCTGGTGCCCTACCCGGTCGGTGCGCTGTCCGACAGCGTCGCCCGCGTCGTCGCCCCGGCGCTCGCGCTCGTGCTCGATCGGCCGGTCGTCGTCGAGAACCTGGGTGGAGCGGGCGGCGCGCTCGCTGCGCGCAGGGTGCTGAAGACTCCGGCCGACGGCGAACTGCTGCTGCAGGGCTCGCCCAACGAGCTGATCCTCGCGCCGATGGCGCAGCCTTCGGCCGGATTCATCGCCGGCGACTTCCGGATGGTGCAGATCATCGGCTCGGCGCCGCTCGTCGTCGTGGCGCGTGCCGACCTGCCGGCGGCCAGCTTTGGCGAGCTGATCGAGCTGGCCCGTCGATCGGCGGCGAACGCGCAGCCGCTCAGCTATGGAAGCGTCGGCGTGGGGTCGCTGTACCACCTGCTCGGCCGGCAACTGGCGCAGCGCCTGGACGTGCCGATGACGCACGTTCCCTACACCGGGGGCGCCCCGCTGATGCGCGACCTGGCCGGTGGCGTCGTCGATTTCGCGATCATGCCGGGAGCCGCGTCCACCTTCGCGCTGGTCGACGAAGGCAGACTGAAATTGCTCGGCACGCTCGAACCGCCGCAGCAGCAGCCGAGGCCGCGCCTGCGCTCGCTGCCCAGCCTGGCAGGCGACTCGCGCATGTCCGGCTTCAGCTATTCGATCTGGTCCGGATATTTCGTGCGCGCCGACACGCCGCCCACGCTCGTGCAGCACCTGAACGAGGCACTGGCGATCGCGCTGCGCGACCCCCAGGTGCGCGCGCGCCTCGAGGCGCAGGGAGCCGATCCGATGCCGGCAATGGATCCCGCCGCGGCGCAGGCCTTCTACCAGGGGGAGATCGGGCGCTACGATGCGTTGGCGCCGAGCGGCGGCGCCGAAGGCGCGCCGCGTTGAGGCGGGTGCCCGGCGTGTCGCTCGGGACGCCGGCGCAACCTTATAGCTGCATCTCGCAGCGCTCGACGTCGATCACCAGCGCGCCGCGCGCCCACGGGAACACGGCCTTCGCGCGGGCCGCGAATTCGCCTTCGGTCTGCACGCTGCCCTTGCCGAAGACGACGCCGCCCTGGCCAGGACCGCGCGAGCCGCGCACGCCGCGCGAAGCAGCCATCAGCTGGATGCGGTCGTCGCGCTTCAGGTTCTCCTCGGTGCGCTTGTAGTAGCCGGCGGGAAGAACGATGCGCGTTTCGTCGATGCCGATCCGGCGTGCGTAGTCGCCCCAGTTGCCGACGAGATGCGGCCCGTCGGGGCCCTGCGTGACGATCGCGACGAACTCGGCTTTCTCGAGCAGTTCGCGGGTGGTGGGGTCGAGCGCGGTCATGTCGGATTCCCGGAGAGTTTCGGAATCGGCGAGGATCCCGCCGTGCGACCGGCGGCGAAATGATGTGGCTCAATTCGCGCCCCGGCAGCTCGTCGCTCCGTTCCGCTACACGGGCGTGCTCTACGCGATCGTGCTCGGCTATCTCGTCTGGGGCGACGTGCCGAACCGGCTCGCGTGGGCAGGAATCGTGTTGCTGATCGCGGCAGGCCTTTTCGTGCTGTATCGGGAAAGGATGCGCAGGCGTGCGGTGCGGGCGGCGCGCGCGCCGGTTCCGGTGCCCTGAGGTCTGCGGTTGCGTTCGGGCAGCGTCGCTGCTGCCGTCGTTCGGGAACGCAGCTCCGCCAGCAGCCTTGTATCCTTGCATGAATCGATCGATCGTCACCGTGCAGGTTTTCGGGCTGCCGGTCGCATTCCCTTGGAACCATGAACTCCCCGCAACCGAAGCTCCCCGACGCCGCCTACACCGCACTCGACGCGCGCGTCTTTCGTGCCAGCACGCTCACGCGCGGTCCGTGGGATCCCGCGCACCAGCACGCCGGTCCGCCCGTCGCGCTCGTCTGCCGTGCGATCGAGCAGGCAGCCCGCGAGCACGGCCTGACCCACATCGCCCGCCTCACCGCCAACCTGTTGCGTCCGGTGCCGATCGGTGAACTCATCGTCGAGGTGAACACCGACTACGTCGGGCGCAACGCCGCGCACTTCTCCGCGCATCTGCTGTCCGGCGACAAGGACATCGCGCGCTTCACCGCGCTCGCCCAACGCGAGACGCCGATCGATCTGCCGGATGCGCTTCCCGGGCATCCGCTTCCGCAGGCTCCGCTGTCGCCCGACGAATCGCCTCGGGCGGAGTTCCCTTTCGCCGGCAGGGCCGTGGGATACGCGGATTTCGTGGAGACGCGCATCGCCCGTGGAAGCTTCTGGAAGGGCCCGTGCGCGGTGTGGTTCCGCATGCGCCATCCGCTGCTCGAAGGCGAAGCTCCCAGCCCGTACCAGCGCGTCGCGGTGGTCGCCGACTCCGGCAACGGCGTGAGCGCGGTGCTCGACTACGAGCGCTACACCTTCGTGAACTTCGATCTCACGATCAACCTGCTGCGCCGGCCGATCGGGGAGTGGATCTGCCTCGATGCGCGCACGGCGCTCGGCCCCGACGGCGGCGGTCTTGCCGAGTCGGCGCTGTACGACGAGAGCGGCCTGATCGGCCGGGCGACGCAGAGCCTGGCGGTGCGCGCGAGGTCGTGAGCCGCTCTGCGGCGGGCGCGCTTCGCGGCGCTCGACTCCGAAGACGGTTATTCAGAGCTCGATGGTGATTCCGTCGTCGCCCTCGGCGAACAGCGCCTCGAAGCCCAGCTCGCGCTGCAGGTCGGCCTCGCCCCAGGCCTCGTTCGTCGCGCAGCGGTAGTTGAAGACGAGCAGCGGCGGCTGAACGAGCGAGCGCGCGACGATGCGCTGCACGGCTTCGGCATCGGGGTGGCGGAAGATGCCGCCGTTCGTGCTGACGAGGAACTTCGGCGATCGCACGAGCGACATCAGCTCGTCGGTGGTGTTCGCCTTGCTGCCGTGATGCGCGACCTTCACGGCATCGACGTGCAGCGTGCCCTGCCCGCGCTCGTCGAGCAGCCGGCGCAGCGACTCGCAGACGACGTCGGGATGCGCGTCGGCGAGGAACAGCGCGCTCTTGACGGCCGGGTCGCCGGACGCCGACCTGCTCGCCGGCGCGCTCTCCGGCACTGCCAGCTCGGCGAGGAACGCGATGCTCGAGCCGTTGGCTGCCGCATTGTCGGGGCGCGACTGCTTCTCGAGCAGCTCGTCCAGCTCCGGCGTGCTGCCGAGCAGGCCATCGGCGGGGAGGTATTTCTTCTGCCGGGCCAGCACGGCCCATGCGGCATCCAGGTCACCGGGATCGAAGTCGCGCACGTCCTTGCGCCACGCGTCGCGCATCCGGTCGAGCTTCGCCGGCGTGGGCGAGAGCAGCGTCAACGCCAGGCCGCCGGCCAGCTCGATGCGCGGCAGCGGCGCATCGTCGCGAACGACGACCGCAGCGCCGTCGAACGCGCGATTCCACTGCCCGGCGTCGAGTCGCTGCGCGAGCAGCGCGCTGAAGAATTCGCCCTGCCGTCCGCCGAGCAGCCCGTGCGCCTGCTCCATGTGTCGCCAGCCGTTGAACCAGACGTCGCGCACGGTGAAGGGCCATGGCGGCGGTTCGGCGAACAGGCGCACGAGCCCGTCGACGTGATCGGTGTCGACGTGCGTGAGCACGACGAGCTCGATGCGGCGATCGCCCGCCGGCAGCGACTTCAGCTGCGACTCGAGCGCGTTCCAGGCGCCGATCGGGCCTCCGTCGATCAGCACGCGACGCGTGCGCTTGCCCGCCCCGTATTCGATCCACAGGCAGTCGCCATGCAGTGCGGGCAGCATGCGGATGCGGAAGAAGGTCTTCGCGGTTGCGGACATGGCTGGTCAGAGTCTCCAGTCGGCGTCGCCGAAGGCAACGATGCACAGCGCCATCGGCAGGCTGTCGAGCAGCGCTTCGCGCCGCGCATCGAGAACCAGCTCGCCCAGCTGGTCGGCCTCGGCACCGCCGGCGCGCAGCAGGCGCGCGAGGATCTTCGAGCCCACGGCGACCGCGTGCTCGCCGAACACCGTGGCGGTGGTCGAGATCACCACCGCGGCGCCCGCCTGGCGAAAATATCGGATGTGGTTCGAGAACGGCTCGGCGGTGCTCGCGACGTCACAGCCGAGCAGGAACACGAGCGGCGGCGGGGCGCCTTCGGGACGGACGTAGTCGCGCGGCAGCCGCAGCGTCGGCAGGAAGTCGCCGCCGATCTCCAGCCTCATGTCCTGCCGGCGGCCCTCGTTGTGCGGGAACGCCACGAGCAGGGCGGGCTTGCGTTCGCCGATCGTCTCCTTCCATGCCTTCCACGTCGCCGCTTCGAGCGTCGCGTCGCCGAAGCGCGGCGAGAGCAGTTCGAGCAGCGGCATGCGCGCTTCCTGCGGAACCTGCGCGCTGAATCCGAGCAGCGCGCAGCGTCCGAGATCGAGACGGTCGCGTCCCTCGGCCGGCTCGGCCTGGATCACGACCTCGGCGTCGTCGGGCCTGCCGAGCGCGGGGCTGTAGACGTGCCGCTCGATGACCTTGCGCAGTCCCCAGAAGCCCATCGGGCAGACGTACGCAGCGGGGTCCGCGCGCCCGGCGCAGTCGGACGGGCAGCGGCCGGTCTTCAGCGCTTCGCGGTGCCCGGGGCACACCTGTTTCGTATCGGGGGCCGGCGGCGGGTAGTCGTAGAAGAACTCGATCGGAACGACCGCGTCGGCGCGCGCGCTGACGACCTGGATGTGCGTGAGCGCATCGTCGCGCGGATCGAAGCCGCCGTGCGCCAGCTCGACGAACTGGTCCAGGCACAGCGCCGAATAGAGATCGGCACCGATGCGCGCGAGGCGCACGAGCAGCTGCGGGTTCTCGCCCTGGTCGAGCCCGTCGGCGTGGTCGGCGATGCTGTGCGCGGCGTCGGACAATGCGCCGTTCAGCTGCAGCAGCGGATCGGCGATGCCTTCGAGGCTCGTCGCCCAGGCGCGCCGCTCGGCCACCGCGGTCAGGCGCGGCGTGCCGTCGGCCCCGCCGTGGTTGAGCACGACGGCGAGATCGAAGCGGCGTCGTGCGCCGAGATCGCTCCAGTCGTGGCGCACCTGCGCTTCGTCGACCAGCACGATGCCGTCGCCGCGTTCGTCCTGGCGCTCGCGCACGCGCGTACGAAGGCGTGCGGTCTGCAGCACGCGGCCGCGGTGCAGGACGCTGACGCGCGCATCGAAGGCGCCGGCCCTGCGCGGCGTGAAGACGAACTGCGCCTCGCTGCTCGGGCCGGCGCGCGGCAGCGTGATCTCGCGCAGCATCGGCTCGTCGAACTGATCGGGTTCGTGCACGACGACCTGCAGCGTGTGGACGTCGCTGTCCTTCGGCAGCTCGTGCTCGGGAAAGGGCGTGGGCGCGCTGTCCCAGCCTGCGGCATCGCGTGCGGCGATGCGCACGCACAGCATCACCGGTTCGCCGCGTACGTAGCCGTCGCGGATCGCTTCGGGCGCGTCGTCGGCCTTGCGCAGACTGCGCTGCTGCAGATGGCGCGCGGGGCCGGGTTCGTCGTCGGCTGCGCGGTGCGACCCCGCCCCGTGATCGATTGCCGAGCGCGGCCCGAACGTCCGAAGCCGACCCGGCGACGCGCCGCTGCGTTCCGGACTCGGTGGTGGGGGTGGCGGGGGCGGTGGGGCCGGTGGGGGCGGCGGCGCCGGAACCGGGCGCGGCGTGCCGGACGGCGTTGCAGGCCGCAATCGGGGATGCGAGTCGGAAAGCTTCGAGTTTCGTTGGCCTGTCCGAACCGCGATGGGCGCACGAGGCGCCGCGCCCGCCGATCGATCCGGGGCGCGCCCGCCGGGCTCGATCATCGCCGCGTCCAGCCACGCGACGTGACCGGCTCCGAACGATCGCATCAGCGCGACGTCGATCGGGCATCCGGACGACAGCTGTACGGCGAATCGCCGGAGCGCATCCGCCAGGTCGACGACGGACGTCGTGGGAGCGACGACGACGCCGTCGGCTTGCAGTTGCGCGACGAGCGCGCGCAGCAGGGCCGCGGAACGCGACGGCGATTGCGCGCCGAATCCGTGCACCACGGCGAGCGCGCACCGTGGCGCGCCCGGCGCATCGAGCACGCGCGCGAGCGCGCGCGGCAGCGGCGCGCCGATCGCGAGCAGCTCGACGCGCGGCGTGCGGCGCGAAGCCGTCACGCTGCAGGCAGCACGCGCGGCTTCCGGCTCGTCGTTCATTGCCTCGGCGAGACGCGCGCCGAGCGGATCGCCGGGCAGCGTAGCGATCGCGAAAGGCCATCGCCATGCGGTCGGCCGATCGGGGGTCCACGGAGCCCACGCGTGCACGCCGGCGAGATCGGCCGCGTCGTGCGACAGCAGTTCGACGAAGTCGAGCACGCGCTCGTCGTGCGCATCGTCGCCGCGTGCCTCGAGTCGAAGCGGCGGGTGGCTCGCGGTGAAAGCGTCCCACGCGTGGGCGAGACGCGCGGCCGAGGGCCACCGGCGCAGTCCTGCGGGAGGGCGTGCGCCTGCGCCGGGCGTGGGCGGCAGTCTCCAGGTGAGCAGGTCCGCCATGGCATCCGTCCGCGCGGCGAACGGATGCGGCGACCGCGTTGCGATGGCGCGTAGCAGTTCGACGAGATCGTCCCGGTCCCCGCCCCCGTCCTCGTCGACGGCGGCGGAAACGAGCGGCGACAGGGGGGAGCGAAGGGCGGAGGGAAGGGCGTCGTGCGCGTCGTCGTGGCCGGCTCCGTGCAGCACGCCGAGCGCGGCGAGCGCTGCCACGAAGCCTTCGTCGTCGACGCCCAGGCTCCACGCGCCGAGGTGCCGGCGATCCATTGCAGCTCCCGAACGATCAGGCCAGGCCGTACCCGGGCGCGGGAAGGCCGGGCGACGGTGACAGTGCGAGCTTCGCGCGCGTGCGCAACGCAGCGTCGCACAGGGCGTATCCCCAGTTCATCAACCGGCCCTGCAGCCGCTCGTCGAACGCGGCGAGCCGCGTCGGCACCTCGTCGAGTTCGCCCGTGATCGTGCTGTCGGCGGCCAGCGGATCGGCGGCCCGGTAGTCGCCGATGCGCGTGCCGATGCCCCAGTACGCACCGCGCTTGCGACCCGCCTCGAATTCGGAGACGAGCCATCGCTTGCGCAGCGCGCGCGTCTGGTCGATCAGGATGTCGCGCACGCGGCCGAGCTGCAGCACGTTGTCTTCCCAGGGCTCCTCGTCGATGCCGAAGGGCGCGCCCGCGTCGCTCACCAGCACGAGGTCCACGCGATCGACGAGCGATTCGAGCCCCATGTTGTCGTAGACGCCGCCGTCGGTAAGCACGACGCGGCTGCGCAGGGACGCGAGCTCCGGCGCCGTGCTGCCTTCGCGCCACGCATCGGGATCGGTGTCGAGAACGATCGGCGAGAACAGCGGGGGGAACGCGCTCGACGCCGCCACGGCGACGGACAGCGGCACCTGCGTCACGCGGT